>NZ_JBGNYC010000035.1:0-51371 GCF_051844275.1 Cellulosimicrobium sp. CpK407 | reverse complement strand
GGTCGGTCAGGCGAGCGCCTTCGCCTTGAGCTGCGCGAACTCCTCGGGCGTGATCGCCCCGGAGTCGAGGAGCGACTTCGCGTGCGTGATCTGCTCGGCCGGCGACGTGGTCGCGACCTGGCGGATGTACGCGTCGGTGTCCTGCTTCGCCTGGACGACCGCCGCCGCCTGCCGCTCCGCCATCCCGCGCCCGCGCGCGATGAGGTAGACGAGCGACGTCAGGATCGGCAGGAAGATGAGGAAGATGATCCACACGGCCTTCCACCACCCCGAGAGCTCCCGGTCACGGAACAGGTCCGCGATGATCTGGAAGAGCACGATGAGGTAGGCGATGAAGAAGAAGCTCCAGACGAGGAGCCAGAAGAAGTCCCAGAAGTCCACGGTCGCGCCCTTTCTCGACGGATCCCCGTACCCGGAGCACGGCCGGCTGCCGCGCACCAACAGGGCGAACCTAGCGACGATGGGGGGTTCGCGCCCGGCGAAAGCCGGGTGAAGCGCACGAAGCGGCCGTACCTCGTCTCTCGGGGCGGATCACCCGGGCTCGTCCGTCGCCACCCGACGACGAGCGCGCACGACGTCGCCGACGATGACGGCGAGCAGGATGCCGTCGGTGACCCAGTTGAGGGTGAGGGGCGTGAGCCACCCGTGCGTCGCGTAGAGCGCGCCGACCGCTGCCGCGCCGAGCAGGTGCGGGAGGGACCACGGCCCGCCGGCCGCGCGGCGGAACAGCGCGTTGCCCACGAGGTAGGTCGCCGCCGCCCCGCACACGAGCGCGGCGGTCCACGCGTCGGCGTGGCCCGCGTGCCCCAGCGGGTGCAGCAGGACCAGCTCGTCCGCGACCGCGGTGAGCACGATCCCGGCGACGATGACGAACGGCACGTAGGTGTACGCCGTCTGGGCCACCATGCCGCGCTCGTCGCGCGAGGTGAAGTACTCGGTCGCGCGCCGCTCGGAGCGGTCGAAGAAGAGCAGCCACATGAGCACCGTGCTCGCGAACGCGGAGCAGAACGCGGAGACGGTCGTCGCGTCGAGCGGCAGCTCGGCGAACGCCGCGCCCGTCACGATGATCGACTCGCCCAGGCAGATGATGACGAACAGGCTCACGCGCTCCGCCATGTGCTCGCCCCGGACGACCCACGTGCTCGCGCGCGAGGCCCCGAGCCACGGGAGCCAGAACATCGCGCGCGGTCCCGCCAGGTCGATCAGGCACGCGACCGCCCACAGCACGAGCCGGTGCTCCTCGACGAGCGCCCCGGCGATCCACAGGCTGCCCGAGACGACGAACCACGTGGTGATGCGGACGAAGTTGACCGCGTTCTCCGGCCACACCCGGCCCAGGGCGACCAGCACGAACGCGCTGCGCCCCACCTGCATCGTCACGAGCATCACCGCGAACAGCAGGGCCTTGTCGCCGAACGCCTCGGGGATCGCGCTCGCGAGCACCAGGCCGAGCAGCATGAGGACGACCAGCATCGCCCGCACGGGGACGCGCTCGGGGTCGAGCCAGTTGGTGGCCCACATCGTGAAGACCCACACCCACCACACCGCGACGCCGAGGACGAGCGTGTGCACGAGGGTCTCGGCGCCCGGGTGGGCGATGAGGCCGTGCGAGAGCTGCGTGACCGCGAAGACGAACACCAGGTCGAAGAAGAGCTCGACGTAGCCGACGCGGCTCGAGTCGCCACCGTCGCCGTGCCTCCGGAGGTCCGTGCGCAGGCCCCAGCGCAGCGGGGCGGGCCCGGTGCCGGGCGTCGTGAGCGGAGCGTCCATGCTGGGATGCTCCCACCGTCGCCGGGTCACCGTCCGGTCACGATCGCCCGGCGCGTCGCGGTTCGCCGCGCACGACCGCCCACCAGGGCCCACGATGGTCGCGCTACCGTCGCCGACCGAGGAGTGCTCATGGTCCCCGTCCGCCGCCCCGTCTCCCGGACGGCTCGCACCGCGTCCGCGCTCTCGCTCGTCGTCGCGGTCGGCCTGCTGGGGGCGTGCGCCTCCGAGACCGACGGCGGCGGGGACGACGCGTCCGCCTCCGAGGAATCCACCGCGCCGAGCGACGACGCGTCCGAGGAGCCGTCGGACGACGCCTCCGAGGAGGAAGGCCTGCCCGACGCCGGGACGATGGACGTCGTGGCGGGCGCGCACGGCACGGGCCTGCCGCCCGGCGTCGACGCGCCGACCGAGGGCGGGACGGGCGCCGCGTGGAGCGCGGAGCCGGGGCTGCTGTTCGTCGTGACGTACGGGTCGAGCACGTGCCCCGTGCTCGCGGAGGACGAGGCCGCGGTCCAGGGGGGCGACGTCCTCGTGACGTTCGTCGAGATCGCCCCCGACACGCCGTGCACGATGGACTACGTGCCGGCGACCTCGGTGGTCGGGGTGCCCGACGACGTGGACGCGAGCGGCGAGGTGAGCGTCGTCCTCGGCGACCGCGGGACCGTCGTCGTCCCGCCCGCGGCGGACGGCACGACCGGCGAGTCGGCCTGGGTCGAGGAGTAGCCGCCCCTGCGGTGAAGAGCGCGTGAAAGGACGGTCCCGCCCCGGCGGGACCGTCCTGCGCGCGTCGGGGGAGCGGCTACCGTGTGCGGGTGACGACGCCCCTCTCCCGCGCTGCTCGACGTTCCCTGGCCGGCGCCGCGACCCTCGTGCTGGCCCTCGTCCTGGGCGCGTGCTCCGTGCCGCCCAAGCAGCAGACCCCCGCGGACGACGTCGCGGCCGCCGCGTCCGGCACGGGCGAGACCGGCCCGGAGGGCTTCGAGGAGTTCTACGGCCAGAGCCTCGCGTGGGAGGACTGCGGGGCGGGCTGGGAGTGCGCGACGGCGCGCGCCCCGCTCTCGTGGCAGGACCCGGAGGCGGGCGAGATCGAGCTCGCGGTGAAGCGCCAGCCCGCGACGGGGGAGCGCATCGGCTCGCTCCTCACCAACCCGGGCGGTCCCGGGGCCTCGGGGATCGACTTCGTCACGACCCTCGCCCCGACGGTCGGGGAGCGTGTCACCGCGGCCTACGACCTCGTCGGGTTCGACCCGCGCGGCGTCGGGCAGTCCTCGCCCGTGGTGTGCCTGGACGACGCGGCGAAGGACGAGTCCCTGGCCCGCGACTTCGACACCGACGAGGCGGGGCTCGAGGCGCTCGCGGAGGACCGGCGGGCCTGGGCCGACGCGTGCGCCGAGAACACGGGCGACCTGCTCGGCCAGGTCGACACCCAGAGCGCCGCGCGCGACATGGACATGCTGCGGGCCGTGCTCGGTGACGAGAAGCTCGCCTACCTCGGCTACTCCTACGGCACACAGCTCGGCGCGACGTACGCGGGGCTGTTCCCGGACAAGGTGGGGCGCCTCGTGCTCGACGGCGCGATCGACACGAGCCTCGACCCCGACACGATCTCCGAGCAGCAGGCGGTCGGGTTCGAGAACGCCCTGCGCGCGTACGTCGAGGACTGCCAGGCCGGGGGTGACTGCCCGCTGCGCGGGGACACCGACGCGGGGATGCGGCAGATCCGCTCGCTCCTCGACGCCGCGAAGGCGAACCCGCTGCCGACCGACTCGGACCGCCGCGTGACGCAGACGCTCGGGTTCTACGGCGTCGCCGTCACGCTCTACAACGACCAGAGCTGGCCGGTGCTCACGCAGGCGCTCACGGAGGCGTTCGAGGAGGGCACGGGCAACCTGCTGCTCTACCTCGCCGACTTCTACAACGACCGCAACCCCGACGGCACGTACGCGTCCAACTCGTCGGAGGCATTCCGCGCCGTCAACTGCCTCGACGGCCGCCAGGACGACGACCCCGACGCGATGCTGGCCCAGCTCGAGCGCCTCGAGGAGGCCGCGCCCACCATGGGCTACTTCTTCGCGTTCGGCGGCCTCACGTGCGACGGCTGGGCCTACCCCGTGGTGGAGCAGGAGTTCGACCTTCACGCCGAGGGCGCCGCGCCGATCGTCGTCATCGGGACGACCAACGACCCCGCCACCCCGTACGTGTGGGCCGAGGGCCTCGCGGACACGCTCGACTCGGCCGTCCTCCTCACGTGGGAGGGCGAGGGCCACACCGCCTACGGCCGCGCGAACGCGTGCGTGGGCGACGCCGTCGACGCCTACCTGGTGGACGGGACGGTGCCCGAGGACGGGCTGCGCTGCTGACGTCAGGAGTGCCCGACGGCGGCCGACGGGGCCGCTTTGGAATCTGGCCCGGTCGTTGGGTACAGTAGGCGCTCGTTGCCAGCGGTTCGCGGAGCGGACCGGGACGTAGCACGCCGCCTTAGCTCAGTCGGCAGAGCGATTCACTCGTAATGAATAGGTCAAGGGTTCGATTCCCTTAGGCGGCTCCGACGAGGCCCGGAATCTCAACGATTCCGGGCCTCAGTCATGTCCGGGCGAGGGTGCCCGAGGCGACGAGCAGCGTGTTGGTCGCTGAAGACTCGCCGGACCCGTGACGCGGCGGCCTTGGCGATGCGTGCCACGCGGCGTGGCTCCCGCGCGCACCCGGGCGGCTGCCCGCCGTCGCGGCGCACGACCCGGCGGACCCGGACGACACGGCGGGGGACGTCGACGAGCTGGTGCGGTGGCAGCGCCGCGCGTCCAGGAGCGCCGCGCCGCGCACGCGCCGAGCGCTCAGCCGACGCGGCGCAGCAGCAGGATCGCGCCGCCGGCCGCCGCGGCGACGAGCCCGCCGACGCCGACCACGGCGAGCGTCGGGAACGCCTCCTCCGCGGGCGGGGGAGGCGCCATGCGCTCCGCGGCTGACGTGAGCGGCGTGCGCGACGGCTCCGGCCGGGCCGTCGTGGGCTCGGGAGAGGGCTCGACGGGCGCCTCGGTCGTCGGCTCCTGCGTCGGCTCCTCGGTCACCTCCGGCTCGGGCGCGTCCGCCGTCCCGACGGGCGCCTCGACGACCGGCGCGGGCGCCTCGACCGCAGGAGGCGCCTCGACGGGCGCCTCGGTCACGGGAGCGGGGGGCGGCGTCGTCGGCGCGGGCGTGGCGGTGGTCGTGCAGACGGCGGCGTCGCCGTTCCACTCCGCGAACTGCTGGTCGATGCCCGTCACCATGACCCAGCTGATGCAGTACCCGTCGCTGTACTGTCCTCGCCGCGGGACGTCGAGCTCCAGCACGCCGTCGGCGGCGTCCTCCCGGGAGTAGCCGTCTCCGAGGTGGCGCGCGTGCGACCCGTCGGGAGAGGTCACGACGTACCCGAGCCACCCCGGCCCCTCGTGCAGCCGGCTCGCGTCGAACGACACGGTGTCGACGGTGACGGTGAGCCCTCCGCCGCCGTCGCGATCGGCGGCCACCGCCGGCGCCGCCGCGAGCGCCGCCGTGACGACCCCCAGGGTCGCGAGCGCGAGCAGTCGGCCAGCGGCGCGCATCATCACCTCCGGGTCGGCTCGGGCGTTGTCCGCGGCACATCGTACGCAGTCCGGGTGCGCCGTCGGAAAGCGCGGTTTCGGGCCCGGGCAAATCGCTCGACCTCGACGCTCGCGCCGTCCTAGCGTGGCCGCCATGTTCTTCATGACGATGGTGCGTCGTGGCCGGGCCGGCCTCGCGACGCGAGTGGGGATGGCACCCGCTCACCGCTGAGCACGCCGCGCGCGTGGTCGACGACGCCGGGGTGCGTCCCGGTCAGCTCGTCCTCGATCTCGGGGCCGGGGACGGGGCGCTCACGCGGCACCTCGTGGCCGCGGGCGCGCGAGTCCTCGCCGTCGAGCTGCACCCGCGCCGTGCCCGTGCCCTGCGCGAGCGCTTCGCCGGTGCGGACGTGACGGTCCTGGAGGTCGACCTCGCCGACCTGCGCCTGCCGCGACGCCCGTTCCGCGTCGTCGCGAACCCGCCGTTCGGGCTGACGTCGCCGCTGCTCGCTCGCGTGCTCGCGCGGGGATCCGCGCTCGTCGCGGCGGACGTCGTCGTGCAGCGGCAGGCCGCGCGGCGCATCGCTGCGGGCGAGGGCACGGCGGGGCGCGCCGCACGGCGCTGGGCCGTCGAGGTCGCGCGGTCCGTGCCGCGCTCGGCGTTCCGGCCGCCGCCGCGCGTCGACGCGGCGGTGCTCCGCGTCCGGCGGCGCTGAGGGTTCTCGCGTCGAGCTCAGCGACCGAGCGTCGCGAGCCACGCGACGAGCGCGTCGCACACCGCGGCGTCCTGGCCCTTGAGGTCGTGCGCGCCCGGGAGCTCGACGCGCGTGACCGGGCCGGGGATCGCGGCGGTGTGCTCGGCGAGCTCGTCGGGCGTCGCGAACGGGTCCGTGCGCCCCGACACGAGAAGCACGGGCACGCGCAGGTCGGGGAAGTGCTCGGTGCGCAGGCGCTCGGGCTTGCCCGGCGGGTGCAGGGGGTAGCTGACGAGCGCGAGCCCGGCCGCGGGCAGGCCCTCGGCGACGGCCATCGAGCACATGCGCCCGCCGTACGAGCGGCCGCCGAGCACGAGGCGGTCCGTCGTCGTGCCGAGCTCGGCGGCGAACGCCTCGGCCTCCGCGCGCACGTGGGCGATCGCGACGGGCGGCCGGTCGGGCATCCGCTTGCCCGCGGTCCGGTAGGGGAAGTCGACGCGCCGCACCGGCACGGGCGGGTCGAGCGCGGCGAGCGCGTCGTCGATCGCGACGAGCGCGCGGTGGTCGCGGCTCGCGCCGGCGCCCGGCGTGAGCAGGACGCCGGCGACGGGCCGGTCGGGGGTCGGCGTGGTCACCCGCCCAGTCTCGCAGCGAGCACGACGTTCCTCGCGGTCGAGCACGACGTGGGTGTCGCGACGGCGTCCACAACGACACCCACGTCGTGCTCGGCGGGTCAGAGCTCGGCGAGCAGCGAGCGCATCGCGTCGAACTCCTCCTGCTGCGCCGCGACGATCTCCTCCGCGAGCGCCAGCACCTCGGGGTCCTCGCCCTCGGCGAGGACGTCCTGCGCCATGGCGACGGCACCCTCGTGGTGCTCGACCATGCCCTCCAGGAAGAGGCGCTGGGCCTCCTCGGCGGGCGCGGCCTCGAGCGCGGCGAGCGCGTCGTCGTCGAGCATGCCGCCCATGTGCCCGGCGTGGTCGCCGCCGGACGGGTCGGCGCCCCAGCGGTCGAGCATCGCGGTCATCTGCTCGACCTCCGGGGCCTGCGCGGCCTCGATCTGCTCGGCGAGGGCGACCACGCGCTCGTCGACGCCGTCCTTTGCGAGCACGATCGCGGACATCTCCACGGCCTGCTCGTGGTGCGGGATCATCATCTGCGCGAACATCACGTCGGCGGCGGACGCCGTCGTGGCGCTCGCGGGCGCGGTGCTCGTGGGCGTGCCCGCGGGCTGCTCGCCGGCGTCTCCGGTGCCGGCGTCGGAGCAGCCCGTCAGGGCGAGCGTGGTGCCGAGCGCGAGCGCGGCGAGGGTCGTGCGGGCGGTGCGTGTCATGGTCGATCTCCGTTCGTGGGGTGCAGCGGGCGCACGTGGGCGCCCAGGACGGGGCCGTCGCCGGCCTACGTCCTGCTGATCCCCAGCGCACGGAGGTCGGGCGGGCGGTCCGGGAGCGCGGTCCGCACGTCGAGCACGGGCGCGGCACCGCGCGTCGGGTGCCACGGCGTCCGACGGCGCAGCGCGGCTCGCGCGGCCAGCGTCACCAGCGCGACGAGCACCATGAGGCACAGCGGCCCCGTGCCGCCGTGCGCGTCCGCTCCCGCCGAGAGGGCCGGACCTGGCCCGGAGGCTGGCGTGGCGTCGTCCCGGCCGAGCCCGGAGGCAGCCGTGCCGGCGTCCAGGCCGAGCGTGGTGGCGGCGTGCGGGGACTCGCCGTCCCGGGCGAAGGTGCCGCCCGACGCCGTCGGACCGTCGAGGGCGACCGGACCGCCGTGCGCGGGTCCGACGTCGGGCAGCGCGACGCCGTGGTGCGTGCTGCTCCCCGCGAGGACGTGCATCCACAGCACCGCGGCCGCCAGCAGTCCCACGAGCACGACCGCCGACCACGACCCTGCTCGTCCGCGAGCGCGAGGTTGCCGTCGTTCTCGCGGCGAGAACGACAGCAGCCTCGGGCTCGACGTGGAGGTCACCGGGAGGCGAGCCGCGCCGGGTCGAGGTCGATGCGGCGCAGGAGCTGCGCGTTGAGCGCCACGATGACCGTCGAGGCGGACATGAGGATCGCGCCCACGGCCATCGGCATGACGAACCCGACCGGCGCGAGCACGCCCGCGGCGAGGGGCACGGCCGCGATGTTGTAGCCCGCGGCCCACCACAGGTTCTGCTGCATCTTGCGGTAGGACGCGTGCGACAGCTCGATGATGGACAGGACCGCGCGCGGGTCGGAGCTCGCGAGGATCACCCCGGCCGACGCGATGGCGACGTCCGTGCCCGCGCCGATCGCGATGCCGACGTCCGCCTGGGCGAGCGCCGGGGCGTCGTTGACGCCGTCGCCGACCATCGCGACGACGCGGCCGTCGTGCTGGAGCTCCGCGACCTTCGCGTCCTTGTCCTCGGGGCGCACGCCCGCGAACACCTGGTCGATGCCCAGCTCGCGCCCGACCGCGCGGGCGACGGGCTCGGCGTCGCCCGTGATCATGACGACCTTGATGCCGCGCCGGTGCAGGGCGTCGACGGCCTCGCGCGACTCGGGACGGATCGCGTCCGCGAGGGCGAACGCGCCCACGACCTCGCCCGCCGCGTGCCCGTGGCCCTCGTGAGCACCCGTGCCCGGACCGGCCGTGGCGGGCGAGGCCACCACGTGCAGGACGGTCGCGCCGTCGTGCGCCCAGGCTTCGGCGTCGGGCAGGGGGTCGAGCCCGCGCTCGCGCAGGAGCGCGGGGCCGCCGACCGCGACGCGGCGCGCACCCCCGGCGGTCGGGACAGTCGCCTCGACGCCGACCGCGGTGAGCGACCGGAAGTCGGTCGCCTGCGGGACGTCGATCTCCCGCTCGGACGCGCGGTCGACGATCGCCCGCGCGAGCGGGTGCTGGCTGTCGGCCTCGGCCGCGGCGGCGAGCGCGAGGAGCTCGTCCTCGGTCGTGCCGCCCGCGGTCGCGAGGTGGGCGACGACGGGCTCGCCCGCCGTCAGCGTCCCGGTCTTGTCGAACAGGACCGTGTCCACGGTACGCATGCGCTCCAGCGCGAGGCGGTCCTTCACCAGGACGCCGGCCTTCGCGGCGCGCTCGGTCGAGAGCGAGACGACGAGCGGGATCGCGAGGCCCAGGGCGTGGGGGCACGCGATGACGAGCACGGTGATCGCGCGGATCAGCGCCTGCTCGGGCGTGCCGAAGACGAGCCACAGGCCGATCGTCAGGGCTGCCGCGCCGAGCGCGTACCAGAACAGCCAGCCGGCGGCGCGGTCGGCGAGGCGCTGGGTCTTGGTCGAGGACGCCTGGGCGTCGGCGACGAGCCGCTGGATGCCCGCGAGCGCGGTGTCCTCGCCCACGGCCGTGATCCGCACGCGCAGCGCGTCGTCCGTCGCGACGGTCCCGGCGACGACGGCGTCCCCGACGGCACGACGCACGGGCCGCGACTCCCCGGTGATCATCGACTCGTCGACGTCCGCCGACCCGGACGCGACCTCGCCGTCCGCGGGGACGCGCCCGCCCGGGCGGACGACGACGAGGTCGCCCACGCGCAGGTCCGTCGGCGCGACCGTCGTCACGCTCCCGTCCTCGGCGACCCGCTCCGCCTCGTCCGGGAGGAGCGCCGCGAGCGAGTCGAGCGCCGACGCCGTCTGGGCGAGCGAGCGCATCTCGAGCCAGTGGCCGAGCAGCATGATGACGACGAGGAGCGCGAGCTCCCACCACACGTCGAGCTCGTGCGCGAGCAGCCCGAGGCTCGCCCCGAGCGAGGACACGAACGCGACCGTGATCGCGAGCGAGATGAGCGTCATCATCCCGGGCTTGCGACCGCGGAGCTCGCTCACCGCGCCCGTGAGGAACGGCCGTCCGCCCCAGAAGAAGATGACCGTGCCGAGCACGGGCGAGACCCAGGGCAGCCACGCGGCGTCGGGGAGGTCGTAGCCGAGCAGCATCGCGAACATCGGGCTCAGCGCGACGGTCGGCACCGCGAGGACGAGCATGACCCAGAACAGGCGCCGGAACTGCCCGACGTGGTCGCCGTGGCCACCGTGGCCCGACATGTCGTGCCCGGCGTGGCCGCCGTGGCCGGACATGTCGTGCCCGGCGTGGCCCCCGTGGCCGGACATGTCGTGCCCGGCATGGTCGTCGTGGCCAGGCATGTCGTGCCCGGCGTGCGCGTCGTGCTCGGCGTGGCCCGCGCGGTCGTGCTCCGCGTGCGCGTGGGCCGGCGCGTGCGCGGCGGGTGCGTGGGCGTCGTGGTGGGCGTGCGCCCCCTGGTGCGTGTCGTCGGTGCCCGGACCGGGCCCGTGCCCGTGGTCATGCTCCGTACGGTGGTCCACCGTTCCTCCTCCCAGATACCCCTAGGGGGTATGCTCTGCCCATGATCATGCCCCGCCATGTCCGATTCGTCAACCCCTCGGGGGTGTCGGGGGCCGACGCACGGGCTGCGAGAGGGTGGGCCTGAGGGGGCCCGGTGTTTCGTCGGGTGCCGGTCGGGAGCCGTCAGGTGCGGCAGGGCGTGGTGGGCGGAGCGGTCGGCCACGGTCGCGACGGCGCGGCGCGCCTCGGGTGCGAGCCGCACGCCGCGGTGGTCACGCCGCCGCCCCGTGCGCCTCGAGGAACGCGTGCGTCCGGCGTGCGGCGAGGTCCGGGTCGAGCAGCAGCCCGGCGCGGTCGGCGAGCCGGACGAGCGCGACGAGGTGCGCGACGGAGCGCCCCGACTGCAGGCCGCCGACCATCTGGAACGCGGGCTGCGTGCCGTTGAGCCACGACAGGAACGCGATCCCCGTCTTGTAGTAGTGCGTCGGCGCGGCGAACACGTGGCGCCCCAGCGCCTCCGTCGACGCGAGGATCGCGTGCGCGCGGTCGGGGTGGCCGGCGTCGAGCGCGCCGAGCGCCGTCGACGCGGCGGGGTAGATCGCCGCGAAGATGCCGAGCAGCGCGTCGGAGTGCGCCCGGCCGTCGCCGACCACGAGCTCCGGGTAGTGGAAGTCGTCGCCCGTGTAGAGGCGCACGGCGCCTCCTGCGGCGGCGTCGAGCGCGGCGAGGCGGGCGCGCAGGCCCTTCTCGTGCGAGGCGTCGAGCAGCGACACCTTCACGCCGTCGACGCGACCCTGGTGGGCGCGGACCAGGTCGACGAACACGTCGGTGGCCGCGGCGACGTCGTCGCCCGTGCCCCAGTACCCGGCGAGCGCGGGGTCGAACATCGTCCCGAGCCAGTGCAGGATCACGGGCGCGTCGGCCTCGGCGAGCACGGCGTCGTAGACGCGCGCGTACTCCTCGGGGGAGCGGGCGACGCGGGCGAGCGCGCGCGACGCCATGACGACCACCTGGGCGCCCGCGTCCTGGACCACGTGCACCTGCTCGCGGTACGCGTCGGCGACCGCGGCGAGCGCGGCGGGGTCGCCCCGCTCCCAGCCCGCGACGACGGCCGGGTCGAGCTGGTCGGTGCCCGCGCCGCACGCGACGCGACCGCCCACGGCTCGCGCCTCGGCCGCCGACCGGCGCACGAGCTCCCGGGTCGCGGCCCAGTCGAGGCCCATGCCGCGCTGGGCGGTGTCCATCGCGTCGGCGACGCCCAGCCCGTGCTCCCAGAGCCGGTGCCGGTAGGCGAGCGTCGTGTCCCAGTCGACGACGGCGGGCGCGCCGGGCACGTTCTCCGCGCCCACGTGCGGCACGACGTGCGCGGCCGCGAAGGCGACGCGCGACGTGAAGGGCGCGGCCGGCGTCGTCCACGGGCCGGGCACGAGCAGCTCGCGCACCTCGGTCCCGGCCACGCGGCCGTCGTCGGCGAAGCGGGGCAGGCGTACGACGGCGCCGCTGCCGTCCCGCTCGCGCAGCTCGCGCGCGCCGGGAGCCTCGGTCGTCGGCGCGGTCACAGCACGATCTCCGGCACGTCGAGTCGGCGGCCCTCGGCGGACGAGCGGAGCCCGAGCTCGGCGAGCTGGACGCCGCGCGCGGCGGAGAGCAGGTCGTAGCGGTGCGGCCGGCCGGCGGCGACGTCGCGCAGGAACTCCTCCCACTGGGCCTTGAAGCCGTTGTCGAGGTCGGCGTTCGCGGGGACCTCGAGCCACTGGTCGCGGAACGGCTCGGTGACGGGGAGGTCCGGGTTCCAGACGGGCTTGGGGGTGTGGGCGCGCTGCTGCGCGACGCACCGGCGCAGGCCGGCGACGGCGGAGCCGTGCGTGCCGTCGACCTGGAACTCGACGAGCTCGTCGCGGTAGACGCGCACGGCCCACGACGAGTTGATCTGCGCGACGACCGGGTCCCCGCCCGGCGTCTCGACCTCGAAGATCCCGTACGCGGCGTCGTCGGCGGTCGCGGCGTACTCCCTGCCCTGCTCGTCCCAGCGCGTGGGGATGTGGGTCGTGGTCTGCGCGGTGACCGTCCGCACCGACCCGAGGACGCCCTCGAGCACGTAGTTCCAGTGGCAGAACATGTCGGTCGTCATGCCCCCGCCGTCCTCGGCGCGGTAGTTCCACGAGGGGCGCTGCGCGGCCTGGTGGTCGCCCTCGAACACCCAGTAGCCGAACTCGCCGCGCAGGGACAGGATGCGGCCGAAGAAGCCCTCGTCGACGAGGCGGCGGAGCTTCACCAGGCCGGGCAGGTACAGCTTGTCGTGCACGACGCCGGCGGTCACCCCGGTCTCCTCGCGCAGCCGCGCGAGGTCGACCGCCTCGGCGAGCGTCTCGGCCGTCGGCTTCTCGGTGTAGACGTGCTTGCCGGCCTGCATCGCCTTCGTCAGCGTCTTGGCGCGCAGAGCCGTCATCGAGGCGTCGAAGACGACGTCGGTCGCCGGGTCGACGATCACGCCGTCGAGGTCGGTGGTCCAGTGCTCGACGTCGTGCTGCGCGGCGAGCTCGCGGAGCCTGGTCTCGTTGCGCCCGACGAGCACCGGCTCGACCTGGAGGCGCGTGCCGTCGGGGAGCTCGACGCCGCCCTGCTCGCGGATCGGCAGGATCGAGCGGACGAGGTGCTGGCGGTATCCCATGCGGCCGGTCACGCCGTTCATCGCGATCCGCAGGGTTCGGGTGGTGGTCATCGAGACTCCGTCGTCGGTCGGGCGCCCGGCAGGGCGGCAGGCGGAATGCGCTTTCCGCGAGCGTAGGGGAGCCGTTTTCCCGCGTCAACAGGGGTGCGTCAGAGCGGAGGCGTGGACTCCCGGAGCACGACCTCGCCCCGGACCACGACCCGCTGCGGCGCGGCGTCGTCGTCGGACGGGGCGAGCGAGGGCGCGAGCGCGAGCGCGAGCGCCTGCTCCCCGACCTCGGCGAGCGGGATGCGGACCGTCGTGAGCGCCGGCGTGACGTCGCGCAGCGTCACGATGTCGTCGAACCCCGCGACGGCGACGTCCTCGGGGACGCGCAGGCCCGCCTCGCGCGCCGCGGCCATCGCCCCGACGGCCATGACGTCGTTCACCGCGAAGACGGCGACGGGCGGGGAGCCCGTGCCGCGCAGGCCCTTCCCCAGGCGGTCGAGCAGCTCACTCATCCCGCCGTGACCGCCGTCGCGCGTGAACGCGCACTCGACGACCGCGTCCGCGGCGACGGGCGAGCCCAGCGCGGACAGCGCCTCGGTGAAGCCGCGCGCCCGGTCGACCGCGGTGCGGTGGCCCCCCGGCCCCGCGAGCACGCCGAACGCGCGGTAGCCCAGGCCGTGCAGGGCACGCGCGAGGTCCGCGGCGCCGTCGGCGTTGGCGATCTCCACCGCGGGGAGGTCGCCGAGCGGCTGGCCCACGAGCGAGACCCCGCCCCCCGACGCGCGGTAGCGCTCGAGCGCGCCCCGCAGCGCGCCGTCCGCGTCCTCGGTGAGCCGCCCGCCGCCGAGCACCACGGCCCGGGCGCGCTGGCGGTCCATGAGCTCGACGAACGCGCGCTCCCGCTCGGGCGAGTGCCGTGTGCTCGTCAGCGTGACGATGAGCCCGTCGCGGTCGGCCGCGTCGGCGACCCCTGCCGCGAGCGAGGAGAAGTACGGGTCCGCGATGTCGTGCACCACGAGGCCCACGCTCGTCGTGCGGCCGCGCGCCATGGCCTGCGCGCTCGGGTCCGGCGAGTAGCCCAGCCGGCGGGCCGACGCGAGCACCCGCTCCCGCAGGTCGGGGCGCACCGTGCGGTTCGCGCTCCCGTTGATCGCGCGGGAGGCGGTCGCGAGGGAGACGCCGGCGTCGCGCGCGACCTCGCTCAGGGTGGGTCCGGGCACGGACCCAGGCTAGCGGGACCGGTCTCGCAGCCCGGGTGGGCCGCGCCCGGAGCGGCTACGTTCGTGAGGACCGCCCACCGAGCCGCACGGCCGACGAGCCGCAGGAGGACCCGATGACGTCTCATGGCGCAGCACCCACGCCCGGCACGACGGCGCTCCTCGCCCGGGCGCTCGCGCTCGGCGTCGCCGCGGGGTCGCGCAGCAGCCTCGGCGTCGCGGCGCCGGTGCTCGGCGGCTGGGTCGGGGGCGGGTCGCGCGGCGGGTCCGGCGGACCCGGCCTGCTCGCGCGGGCCGGCGCCGTCGCCGGGGTCGTGGGCGAGATGGTGGGCGACAAGCTGCCGCGGACGCCGAGCCGCCTCGACCCGCCCGGGCCGGTGCTCCGCCTCGCGAGCGGGGCGCTGGGCGGAGTCCTGCTGGCCCGACGCCGCACAGGTCCCGCGGGCGTCGTCGGCGCCGCGGTCGCCGGCGCGGCGGGGGCCGCCGCCGGGACGTGGGGCGGCGCGGCGTGGCGACGCCTCGCCGTCGGGTCGCGTCCCGACTGGCCGGGCGCCGTCGCGGAAGACGCCGTCGCGCTCGTGCTCGCGGCACTGGCAGTGCGGCGCTGACGACCCGCCGAACCCTGGGTCGCCGGGCACGGCCGAGCCCCGGTGACCCGAGATCCCGGGTTCGACGGCGATCGTGCCGTCGCTCAGGCGTTGGGGATGCTCGTCACCGTCGTGAGGAGGAACGCCGAGTCCTCGATGGCGCCCACGGCGTGCCGCTCGTGCGTGAGGACGCGCAGCTCGCCGGCGCCCAGCTCGACGTCGCCCTCGCCCAGCGCGGTGACGCGGACCCGGCCGCGCAGCACCTGGATCGACGCCGCGGGCGGCGAGTTGTGCTCGCCGAGCTCGACGCCCGCGCGCAGCGCGAGGATCGTCTGACGCAGGGGGCCGTCGTGCAGCACGACCTCCGCGCTGCGCCCGTTCGGGGCGGTCCGGGCGTGGGTGAGGTGGGCGTCGGTGAGAAGGTCGACGTTCGTCATCGGGGCTCCGACCTGTCGGGGAGCTCCATCATGCCGCGCCGGGCGACGCGGTGCGCGTCCCGGTGGCGCGCCGGGGGGGGTGTGGTGGTGATCCGCGGCACCGTCGGGAAGAGTGACGGTCATGCAGGTCGTCTCCGGATTCTTCATCGGTCTCGTCGGCGTCGTCTCCACGGTGGTCATGCTCGTCCTCCTCGCGGCGACGGCGCGGCGCGTCATGGGGGCCGCGGTCGGCTGGATCCGCTCCGCCGTGGTGGCGCTCGCGATGCTCACCGTCACGTCGTGGGTGCTCACCAACGGCCTGCTCGACGTCGGCTGGTCGCGCCCGGACGGGACGCTCACCGTCGCGCCCGGCGTCGCGCTCGTGGCGATCGTCCTCGCGTTCGCCTGGGCGTTCGTGCTCGGGCTGTGCGTGCTGCTCGTGCTCGAGCTGCTCGTGCCGACCGGGTCGGTGCCCGGCCCGTGGCGCGCGCTGCGCGGCCTGCGCCAGGGGCGACGCGAGACCCGGCGGTACGCGCAGATCCTCGCGATCGGCGTCCGGCACGGCCTCGGCGGAGCGCTCACGCGCGGGGCGCGGCAGCCCGACGGGTCGCGGCTCTCGCGCACCGACCAGCGCCACCAGGCGGCGGCGCTCCGCGACGCCCTGAGCGACGCGGGCGTGACGTTCGTGAAGTTCGGGCAGGTCCTCTCGACGCGCCGCGACCTGCTCCCCGCCACGTTCGCCGACGCGCTCGCGACCCTCCAGAGCGAGGTCCCGCCCGCGCCGTGGTCGCAGGTCGAGGCGGCCGTCACGGGAGCGCTCGGGTGCCCGATCGACGAGGCGTTCGCCGAGTTCTCGCCCGAGCCGCTCGCGTCGGCCTCGGTCGGGCAGGTGCACGCGGCGCGCCTGCTCGACGGGCGCGAGGTCGTGGTCAAGGTCCAGCGGCCCGGCGCACGGGCGCAGGTCGAGACGGACCTGGCGATCCTCGGCCGCCTCGCGCGCCGCATCGAACGCGACACCGCGTGGGGGCGCTCGCTCGGCGTCGTCGACCTCGCGGACGGCTTCGCGGCCTCGCTGCGCGAGGAGCTCGACTACACCGTCGAGCTGGAGAACACGCTCGCGCTGCGCGCGGCGCTCGCGCGGGATGCGGTGGGGGAGCGGCGTCCAGACGGCGACGGAGACGGTGGCGACGCGGCGGTGGGTCCGCGCGTCCGCGTCCCGGAGGTCTACCCCGAGCTCTCGGGGACGACGCTGCTCGTCATGGAGCGGCTCGACGGTGCTCCCGTCGGCCGCGCCGCGGACGTGCTCGCGGGCCTGGACGACGCCGTGCGCTCCGACCTCGCCTCCCGGCTCCTCACCGCGACGCTCGAGCAGGTGCTCGTCGCGGGCACGTTCCACGCCGACCTGCACCCCGGCAACGTGCTCGTCACCGACGACGGTCGCCTCGGCCTCCTCGACATGGGCTCCGTCGGACGCCTCGGCGAGCCCGAGCGCCTCGCGCTCGCGGCCGTGCTGCTCGCGGTCGACGCCGACGACGCCGTCGCCGCGACCGACGCGCTGCTCGAGCTGCTCGACGCGCCGGCGGACCTCGACGTGCGCCGCCTGGAGCGCGCCGTCGGGCAGGTGATCGTGCGGTTCCGCGGCGCGGGCGCGAGCGGCGCGATGTTCACCGCGCTCTTCCGGCTCGTGACCGACGCCGGGCTCGCCGTCCCCTCGCAGGTCGCCGCCGCGTTCCGCACGTTCACCTCGCTCGAGGGGACGCTGCGTCTCATCGACCCCGGGTTCGACCTCGTCGCCGGGGCCCGCGCGACCGCGCAGCCGCTCGTGCGGCGCGTCGTCACGCCGGAGGGCCTGCGCGAGCGCGCGACGAGCCTCTTCCTCGGCCTCGCGCCCGAGCTCGAACGGCTCCCGCGCCGGCTCGCCAAGATCACGAGCGACGTCGAGGCCGGGCGGCTCACCGTCAACGTCCGCTCCTTCGCCCACCCCGACGACCGCGCGTTCGTCACCGGCCTCGTGCAGCAGGTCGTGTCCACCGTCATCGCCGCCGCGGCCGTCGTGGCGGCGGTCGTGCTGGTCTCCGCGGACTCCGGCCCCGAGCTCGTCGAGGGCCTGCGCCTCTTCGCCGTCCTCGGCGCGGCGCTCGGGTTCGTCGGGACCGTGCTGGCGGTCCGTGTCCTGGTGTTCGCCTTCCGCGGGACGGGACCGGGAGGCGGCTCGACGCGCTGACCTGGCGGGACGCCCGTCGCGGCTGCCGGTCCGTGCGGCCCGCTCGGCATCGTCCTGACCGCCAGGACCTCACCCCCGGTGTCGGACGCCCCGTGCGCCGCGGCGCCGTGTTTTCACCCGGCGTCCGGGGTATCCGGCGCGGGGTCTCGCGTCATGATCCCGACGTGCAGCGTCTCTAGAGAGGGCTGAGCCCGACGAAGAGCCGATCGACGGAGACGAGCACAGAGGGAGTCCAGATGGTGATGACAGACACGGGTGCGCGGAGAGCTCGCCGTGAAGGGCGATGGCTCGCCGCCGTGGTGCTCGCGCTGGGTGCGGTCCTCGCTCCCGGTGCGGTCACGGCAGCGGCTGACGTCGAGCCCGGCGACACGGTCCATGTCGGCGGCAGGGAGGGGTACGGCGGCACCGGACTCTTCCCGATCCGGTCCGACGGCACGCCGACCGGGGAGGTGGACTACTGGGCGTACTGCCTCGAGCACGACGTCTCCGCGCGGACCGGGGTCGTCGGCACCGTGGGTGACCTCGACGAGTACCTGGGCGAGAACTACTTCACGGATCCCGCGGTCCAGGGCAAGGTTCTCTGGGTCCTGGCGCACAGCTACCCGGCGTTGAGCCTGGAGGAGTTCGGCGTCGCTGCGGGGGTTCCCGGGATCTCCCGGAACGACGCGATCGAGGCGACGCAGTACGCGATCTGGCGGTACACCGACCTCACCTGGGACGCGGCGTGGAACTTCGAGACGCCTGCCTCCGAGGCGGCGTACTGGTACCTCGTCGAGGGTGCCAACGCGAGCCCCGGGCTCACCCCCGCGGAGCTGGAGGTGACCGCGTCGATCTCGGCTCCGGTCGCACCTCAGCGCGCGGGGTCTCTCGTGGGCCCCTTCGTCGTGAGCACCAACCAGCCCACGGTCTCCGTGTCCGTCGACCCGACGGTCGCGGTCACCGACGGGAGCGGGAGCCCGGTCGACCTGGCGGGAGTCGTCGACGGGCAGGAGCTCTTCCTGGACCTGCGCGACTCGACCACGGCGGGCGAGGCCGTGGTCCGGGTGACGGCGGCCGGCTCCAGCAGCACCGGCAGGATCATCTCGGTCCCGACGGTCACCGGGGGCACTCCCACCGGGAGCGATCACGCGCAGACGATCGTCCTGGTGACCCCGAGCACCACCAGGACGAGCGCGGAGGCCTCGGCGTCGTGGTCCGCCGTGCCCGCCGCCGCCGATCCGGTGATCGGGACCTCGCTGGTCGACTCGGCCGACGGTGACCGCGTGCTGCCGTGGAACGGCGGCACCGTGATCGACACGATCGCCTATCAGAACCTGACGCCGGGGGTCGAGCACACCGTGACCGGTGAGCTCGTGCGCAAGTCCGACGGCACCGGCACGGGGATCACGGGCTCGACGACGTTCACGCCGGCCGAGGCGAACGGTTCCGTCGAGGTCTCGTTCGTCGTCCCCGCCGGCCATGCGGGCGAGGCCCTGGTCGCCTTCGAGCGGCTGCGCGTCGGCACGGAGACGACCGGCGACCCGGTCGCCGCGCACGAGGACATCGACGACGCGGCGCAGACGGTGACGATCGAGGCGCTGCCGCAGACGCCGGCCCCGGTGATCGGGACGTCGCTCGTCGACTCCGCGGACGGTGACCGCGTGCTGCCGTGGGACGGCGGCACCGTCGTCGACACGGTCTCCTACCAGAACCTCGTGCCCGGGACCGAGTACACCGTGACCGGTGAGCTCGTGCGCAAGTCCGACGGCACGGGCACGGGCATCACGGGGTCGACGACGTTCACCCCGGCCGAGCCGAACGGTTCGGTCGACGTCTCGTTCGTCGTTCCCGCGGGCCATGCCGGTGAGACGCTCGTCGCCTTCGAGGAGCTCCGTGCCGGGACCGACACCGCCGCCGTCCCGGTCGCTGAGCACACGGACCTCGACGACGCGGCGCAGACCGTCACCGTCGACGCCGCGCCGGTGACCGCGGGGAGCCCGACCGAGGGCGACCTGCCCGCGACCGGCGTCGGCATGACCGGCGCCGCCGTCGGGGCCGCCGCGCTGCTCCTCCTCGGCTCGGCCTTCGTGCTCGTCCGACGCGCGCGAGCGCGAGCCTGACCCTGCCCGGTCACGCCGGCTCGGGACCTGCCCGCCCAGGGGGTGCGGGCAGGTCCCGAGGCCCCTCGGTGCCGGGCGCGAGGCCCTCCCTCTCCCCGGCCCCACGACGGACGGACGGTCCGGACGAGGTCGGGCCGCCGGCCGAGGCGGTCGCGGGCCGGTCGGCCGGCGGCGCTCAGGCCGCGGGCGTCGCGTGCATCTGCGCGTACGCCCCGCCGGCGGCGACGAGCTCGTCGTGGCTGCCGACCTCGACGACGCGGCCGTGGTCCATGACGACGATGCGGTCGGCTCCGCGGACGGTGGAGAGCCGGTGCGCGACGACGAACGTCGTGCGACCGCGCATGAGCCGCCCGAGCGCCTCCTGCACGAGCCGTTCCGACGTCGTGTCGAGGGCCGACGTCGCCTCGTCGAGGACGAGCACGCGCGGGTCGCGCACGAGGGCGCGGGCGATGGCGAGGCGCTGGCGCTGACCGCCGGAGAGCCGCCCGCCGCGCTGGCCGATCACGGCGTCGAGGCCGCCCATCTCGGTGACGAAGTCCCACGCGTTCGCGTCGCGCAGCGCGTGCTCGACGGCCGCGTCGGTGAGCTCGGGGCTGCCGTAGGTGACGTTGTCGCGGACGGACCCCTCGAACAGGATCGACTCCTGCGGCACGACGGCGAGGAACCGGCGGTAGGAGCGCAGGTCGACGGTCGCGGTGTCCACGCCGTCGACGAGGACGCGCCCCGACATCGGCGCGAGGAACCCGATGACCATGTTGAGCACGGTCGACTTGCCCGACCCCGAGGCCCCGACCAGCGCGACGGTCTCGCCGGGCCGTGCCGACAGGGAGAGGTGGTCGACCGCGAGGGCGGGCTCCTCGCCCGGCGCGGGGACGTCGTACGCGAACGTGACGTCCTCGAACGCGACGTGACCCTCGACGTGGTCGAGCACGCGCTTGCCGGCGTTGCGCTCGACGTCGGGCTCGCCCAGCACTTCGCCCATGGACCGCACGGACTCCAGGCCCTTCGTGACGATCGGAGCGAGGCTCAGCAGCCCCGTCACGGACGCGGTGAGCGTGACGAAGTAGCTCGACAGCATGACGACGTCGCCGGGGGACACCGCGAACGTCTGCGTCCACGCGACCCACGCCGCGCCGACGAGCCCCGCGACGGAGAGCACCTGGAACACGATCCACGACAGCGCGCCGAACCGGCCGTTGACGACGTCGAGCCGGATCCCCGCCTCGCGCACGCGGTGCAGCACCGAGCCCATGCGGTCGAGCTCGCGCTCCTCGAGCGCGTGCGCGCGCGTCACGGGGATGAGATGCGTCATCTCGGCGACGCGCGCGGACATGTTCTCCACCTCGGCCCGGAACGCCGCGTTGCGGGTGGTCATGCGGCGGCGCATCGCGACGACGAGCCAGGCCGCCGCGGGCACGGTGAGCGCGAAGATCACGAGGAACTCCGGGACGCGCACGGCCGTGAGCACGACCGCGCCGACGAGCGTCGTGAGCGCGGCCATCCCCGAGTCGAACGTGGTGCGCGACGCCTCGACGACGTTCTCGACGTCGCGCACGATCTTGGCCTGGAGCACGCCCGCGCTCACGCGGCGGTGGTAGCCGATCGACAGCTCCTGGAGCCGGCGCGAGAGCGCCATGCGCAGCCCGTTCTCGACCGTGCGCACAGCGGTCGAGAGCCACCGCACGTAGAGCGTGTGCAGCGGGAGGTTCTGCGCGACGACGGCGAGCATGACCGCGCCCGTGACCCACAGCTCGCGCAGCGGCCGGTGCTCGACGACGACGTCGATCACCGTCGCCGTGAGCGCCGGGATCACCCACACGGGCGAGTGCTTGACGGCGAACGCGAGCGCCGCGGCGGCGAGCCGCCCGCGCTGGGGCGCGAAGAGCCGGGTGACGGTGCGGACGGGTCGGGAGCCGTCGTAGGTGTCCTCGATCTGCACGCGCCCCATCGTCCACCCGCGGGACGGGCCGCGTCGAATCGTTTCGAGGGCGAAGCCCTCAGGCGTCGTGCGCGCCCGAGGGGTGCGTCGCGTCCGGGGGCCGCACGACGGTGACCGGGCAGTGCGCGTACTCGACCGCGTGCCGGCTCACGGACCCGAGCAGGAGCCGGTCGAACCCGCCGACGCCGCGGTTGCCGAGCACGAGCCGCTCCGCGTGCGACGACGCCTCGATGATCCCCTTCGCGGCGTGCACGTGCTTCACGCTGCGCACGAGGCGGTCGTCGGGCAGGTCGACCTCCGCGGCCTCGAGCGCGGCGTCGAGCTTCTGGGAGGCGAACTTCTCGTAGTCGTCGATCGGCGGCGTCCACCCCCACGAGTCGGGGAGCGGCGCGAGCGACACGATCTGCCAGCAGAACAGGGCCTCGAGCGTCGCGCCCGTGCGCCGCGCGACGTCCGCCCCGTGCCGGAGCGCCTGGACCGACGTCGACGACCCGTCGACCCCGACCACGACGGGCCGCGCGTGGTCGTGCCGCACGTCGGGCGTGCCGCGCACCACGGTCACCGGGACCGTCGCGTGCTGCACGACGGCGGTCGGCACCGACCCGAGGACCATGCGCCCCAGGCGTCCCCGGCCGCAGCGCCCGACGACGAGCAGGTCCGCGTGGTCGCCGTCGCCCGGGTCGGGGCGCACGTCGTCCTGGACGGGCTGGGCGGTCCCGGGCTGGGCGAGGGCGAGCAGGACCGCCGCGGGGCTGCCGCGCTCGGCGACGGCCGTGGTCGTCACCGCGTCCGGGCCGAGGCCCGTGCGCGCGTGCGCGGCGTCCAGCCACTCCTGGACCAGCGCACGCTTCTCCTCGGCCGCCGCGTCCGGGCCGTCGCCCGGACCCTGCCGCGACTCGAACGCGAGCGCGGCCGTGAGCGGCACGCCCCGGTCCGCCGCCTCGCGCAGCGCCCAGTCGAGCGCGCCGCCGGACTCCTCCGACCCGTCCACACCGACGATCACGCCGCGCATCTGCGCCACCTCCGCCCGGTCGGCCGACCGCGTGCGCCGTCGGCGTGCTGTCCCGGCGCCGTCGCCCGGCACCGGTGCTGACTCGACCCTAGGCCGCGCCGCCGCGCTCCGCCCGGGACGCCGGTCCCGGACCGACGGACGAGGGTCACCGGACGGTCGCCGAACCCGGGGTTGCCGTCCGTGCCGACGCCGAACCCACCCGCATCCCCGGGTTCGGCAGCAGGGGTGACCGCAAGCCCGGGTCGGGCGTCAGAACCTCGGCTCGGGCTCGTCCTGGAGGATGTTGCGCAGCGGGCGGGTCACGACGTCCACGCGCGCGAGCAGGTCGGCCGGACCCGAGACGACGAGCGCGCGGTCCTCCAGCGGGACGTACACCGCCGCGTGCTCCCGCACGGTGACGTGCAGGCAGGCCCGAGGCTCGCCGTCGACCACGAAGGTGGTGCGCGTGACCGGCGCGACGTCGACCTCCTCGACGATCGCGCGCATCGCCGCGCGGTACTCCTGGTAGGAGTCGAGGAAGTCGTCGTCGCCCGGGGTGTCGGAGTGCAACGGCGCGGCGAGCGCCCCGCTGAGGGCGGTGCGGACGATGTCCTCCGCCTGCTCGTCGTGCGCGGCCAGGACGCGCAGCGTCTCGAGGTCGAGCGTCTCGCCGGTGAACGACACGTAGGAGCGCAGGAACCGCTCCTCCGCCGGGTCGTGGGCGCCGTGCCCGGCCCCGGTGAGCGTCTCCTCGTCGAGGTCCAGGCCCCAGGTCAGCGGGTCGTCCACCTCGGCGACGACGCCGTGGAACCGGGCGACGACCTGCTCCCACGTCGCGGGCGCGCCCACCGACGGCGCGTCGCGCTCGTCGGCTCCCGGCGCGGCGGGGTCCTCGGGCTGCTGGTCCGGCTGGTGCATCGCTCTCGCCACCCTTCTGGCGTCCGTGCGGGGCGCACTCCCGAGCCTGCACGGGGTGCGCGCCGCGGTCAACGTGGCGCGCGCGTGTCGGGCCGGGTGATTGCGCACGACGGCGTCCGGCGGCCCCGCAGGTCACGGCCTGGCCCCTCTTTCACGCCCCTGGCGAACAACGGCATACGGAGGGGGTGCGGCTCGTTCGAACCGCATAGAGTCAATGCGGTCAGGCTTGTACCCGTCGTCCGGCGGGCAGGTGTACGCCGCTCACGAGGAGCAGCACATGTTCGAGAGATTCACAGACCGAGCCCGTCGGGTCGTCGTCCTCGCCCAGGAAGAGGCGCGGATGCTCAACCACAACTACATCGGCACCGAGCACATCCTCCTCGGCCTCATCCACGAGGGCGAGGGTGTCGCGGCCAAGGCGCTGGAGTCCCTCGGGATCTCCCTCGACGGCGTCCGCACCCAGGTGACGGAGATCATCGGCGAGGGCCAGCAGGCCCCGAGCGGGCACATCCCGTTCACGCCGCGCGCCAAGAAGGTGCTCGAGCTGTCGCTGCGCGAGGCGCTGCAGCTCGGCCACAACTACATCGGCACCGAGCACATCCTGCTCGGCCTCATCCGTGAGGGCGAGGGCGTCGCCGCCCAGGTCCTGACCAAGATGGGCGCCGACCTCAACAAGGTGCGCCAGCAGGTCATCCAGCTCCTGTCCGGCTACCAGGGCAAGGAGCCCGTCGCCGCGGGCGGCCCCGCCGAGGGCCAGCCGTCCGGCTCGGCCGTGCTCGACCAGTTCGGGCGCAACCTCACCCAGGCCGCGCGCGAGGGCAAGCTCGACCCGGTCATCGGGCGCAACCTCGAGATCGAGCGCGTCATGCAGGTGCTGAGCCGCCGCACCAAGAACAACCCGGTGCTGATCGGTGAGCCCGGCGTCGGCAAGACCGCCGTCGTCGAGGGCCTGGCCCAGGACATCGTGCGCGGCGACGTGCCCGAGACGCTCAAGGACAAGCAGCTCTACACGCTCGACCTCGGTGCGCTCGTGGCCGGCTCGCGCTACCGCGGCGACTTCGAGGAGCGCCTGAAGAAGGTGCTCAAGGAGATCCGCACGCGCGGCGACATCATCCTCTTCATCGACGAGATCCACACCCTCGTCGGGGCGGGTGCCGCCGAGGGCGCGATCGACGCCGCGAGCATCCTCAAGCCGATGCTCGCGCGCGGCGAGCTGCAGACGATCGGCGCGACCACGCTCGACGAGTACCGCAAGCACGTCGAGAAGGACCCGGCCCTGGAGCGCCGCTTCCAGCCGATCCAGGTCGCCGAGCCGTCGCTCAACCACGCGATCGAGATCCTCAAGGGCCTGCGCGACCGCTACGAGGCGCACCACCGCGTGTCCATCACGGACGCCGCGCTCGTCTCCGCGGCCACGCTCGCGGACCGGTACATCAACGACCGGTTCCTCCCGGACAAGGCGATCGACCTCATCGACGAGGCGGGCGCGCGCCTGCGCATCCGCCGCATGACCGCCCCGCCGGAGCTCAAGGAGCTCGACGAGGAGATCGCCGAGGCACGCCGCGAGAAGGAGTCCGCGATCGACGCGCAGGACTTCGAGAAGGCTGCCGGCCTGCGCGACAAGGAGAAGCAGCTCACCGCGAAGCGCGCCGACAAGGAGAAGGCGTGGAAGTCCGGTGACCTGGACACCGTCGCCGAGGTGGACGAGGAGCTGATCGCGGAGGTCCTGGCCATGGCCACGGGCATCCCGGTCTTCAAGCTCACCGAGGAGGAGTCCAGCCGTCTGCTCAACATGGAGGACGAGCTGCACAAGCGCGTCGTCGGCCAGGAGGCCGCGATCAAGGCGCTGTCGCAGGCCATCCGCCGTACGCGTGCGGGCCTCAAGGACCCCAAGCGCCCCGGTGGGTCGTTCATCTTCGCCGGCCCCACGGGCGTCGGGAAGACGGAGCTGGCCAAGGCGCTCGCCGAGTTCCTCTTCGGGGACGAGGACGCGCTCATCCAGCTCGACATGTCGGAGTTCTCCGAGAAGCACACCGTCTCGCGGCTGTTCGGCTCGCCCCCCGGCTACGTCGGGTACGACGAGGGTGGTCAGCTCACCGAGAAGGTGCGGCGCAAGCCGTTCTCGGTCGTCCTGTTCGACGAGGTGGAGAAGGCCCACGCGGACATCTTCAACTCGCTCCTGCAGATCCTCGAGGACGGTCGCCTGACCGACTCGCAGGGCCGTGTCGTGGACTTCAAGAACACCGTCATCATCATGACGACCAACCTCGGCACGCGGGACATCGCCAAGGGCGTCCAGACCGGATTCAACGCCGGCGGTGACCTGGTCACGTCCTACGAGCGCATGAAGGCGAAGGTCAACGACGAGCTCAAGCAGCACTTCCGGCCTGAGTTCCTCAACCGCGTCGACGACGTGGTGGTCTTCCCGCAGCTCTCGCAGACCGAGATCATCCAGATCGTCGACCTCATGATCGCCCGTCTCGACACCCGCCTGCGGGACAAGGACATGGGCATCGAGCTCACGCAGCCCGCGAAGAACCTCCTCGCGGAGAAGGGCTACGACCCGGTCCTGGGTGCTCGTCCGCTGCGCCGCGCGATCCAGCGCGACATCGAGGACGTGCTCTCCGAGAAGATCCTGTTCGGCGAGCTCAAGGCCGGCGAGATCGTCCTGGTCGACGCCGAGGGCGAGGGCCTGCTCGGGGAGTTCACCTTCCGCGGTGTCTCCAAGGGCGAGCACGACCGCGGCCCGGTGAGCGTGGGTGCGGCCGCCGCGCTCGACGCCCCCACCGGCGTCTCGGTCCGCGACCTGCCCCCGACGGGCGAGCTGCAGGCCGGCGCGGAGTGACGCACTCCTGAAACGCCTGACACACGGGCCCCGATCCTCCACCCGGAGGGTCGGGGCCCGTCGTCGTCCCGCCGAGAGAGAGCGGAGGCCGCGCGAGAGAGAACCAGCGGTCGCGACGTACAGCTCCGCGAGCACTACCTCGAGACCGCTGGTCTACCTCGCGGTGAAGGATGCGACGACGTTGCACGGCGTTACGTTCGTCCTCGTCGTGGGACGGGGTGCGGGTGCCCTTCCTGTGGCGTGCGCGCGCTGGCACAGTCGCCCGCATGCAGACGACACCGGGGGGCCATGTCGCCGTCCCCGCCGCCGACGCCGGGCGCGTGCCGGGCGTCGCGTGTCGCCGCGCGCTGAGCGCGCGCCCGCGCCGTCGGGCTGCGTGTCGTCCGACCCCGTGCCGCTGAGCACGTCGACGCACTGACCGACGGCCGCCCGGGCCGCCGTCGGGCCCGTTCACCACCTCGCCTCCCGCACGCGGCGTCCGCATGCCCCCGTGCGCTCTCCCCGAGAGGACTCGTCATGCCCGCACACCCGCTCGTCCGTTCCTCCGCTCCGCCCGGCCGCCCGTCTGCGGGTCCGTCCGGCCGCCGCGGCGCGACCGCCGTCGCGGTCGGCCTCGTCGCACTCCTCGCGACGGGTGCGTGCGGTGCCGCGCAGGCGTCCGGCGGCACGGACCCGGCGGACGGCGCGGCCCTCGCCGCCGACGCCGACCTGCCCACCGAGGTGCCCGAGGGCACGGTCCTGCGCATCGGCGACCCGACGACGCAGAAGGCGTTCGAGCTCGCCGGCGACGACCTCGACAGTGACTTCTCGTTCGAGGTCGAGTGGGCCAACATCTCCGGCGGCCCCGCGACGACGGAGGCGTTCCGGGCGGGCTCGCTCGACGTCGGTGCGGTGGCGGAGATCCCGCCGATCCACGCGACGTGGACGGGACTGGACGTGCAGATCTACGCGTCGATCTACCGGGAGAACTGGGAGGACGCGCCGATCTACGAGTTCGCGGGCGCGCCCGGGGTCGAGCTCGACTCGCTCGAGGACTTCCGCGGCCACCGCATCGCGTTCAGCCCGGGCCAGGCGCAGGGCGCGATCGTGCTCAAGGCGCTCCAGGAGGCCGGTCTCACGCAGGACGACGTCGAGCTCGTCGAGCTGCCGAGCACGGGCGACGTGTACTCGACGGCGCTCGCCGCGGGCGAGGTCGACATCGCCCCGCTGGGCGGGACGCAGCTCTTCCGCTACCTGGCCACCTATGAGGCGGACGGCGCGACGTCGGTCAAGCACCACCTGCGCGACGACGCCTCGCACCTCTACGGCCCGACGGAGGTCGTCGAGGACCCGGCCAAGGCCGCGGCGCTGCGCGAGTACGTCGCCGCGTGGGCGGCGGCGAAGGTCTGGATCGACGAGCACCCCGAGGAGTGGAAGCAGGGGTACTACGTCGAGGACCAGGGGCTGAGCGAGGAGGACGCGCAGTACCTCATCGACCACGCGCCGGTCCCGGACATCCCGTCCGACCTGACCGAGGGCATCGAGCGCACGCAGGCGACGATCGACCTGCTCGCGACCGAGCTCGACCAGGAGCCGTTCGACGCGACGGACCTGTTCGACGAGCGCTTCGGTCCCGTCGCGGGTGAGGCCGCGGCGGCGGCGCGGGACGGGGGAGCGCAGTGAGCGCGGCGGTCGTCGACCGGGTGGACCTCGCGGCCCCGAGGCTCGACGCCGCACCCGCGACGACCGCGGACGTGCGCCCCCGCGGCACACGCCTGGGGCTCGGCCGGCCGATCCCGCTCGCGGCGCTCGTCGGCGTGACGCTGCTCGTGGGCGTCTGGTCGGTCGGCTCCGCCACGGGGCTCATCGACCCGCGCGTGCTCTCCGCACCGTGGACGGTCGTCACGACGGGTGCCGAGCTCGTCGCGAACGGCAAGCTCGGCGCGCACCTCGGTGTGTCCCTGACGCGCGCCGCGCTCGGGCTGGCGTTCGGCATCGTCGCGGGCGTCGTGCTCGCGCTCGCCGCCGGGCTGAGCCGGGTGGGCGACGCCGTGCTCGACGGCCCGATCCAGGTCAAGCGCGCCATCCCCAACCTCGCGCTCCTGCCGCTGCTCATCCTGTGGTTCGGGATCGGCGAGGAGATGAAGGTCATCACCATCGCGCTCGGCGTGTTCATCCCGATCTACCTGCACACGCACAACGGCCTGCGAGCGATCGACAGCCGCTACGTCGAGCTCGCCGAGACGGTGCAGCTCTCGCGGTGGCAGTTCGTGCGTCGCGTCATCCTGCCCGGCGCGCTGCCCGGGTTCTTCCTCGGGCTGCGGTTCGCGGTGACGGGGTCGATGCTCGCGCTCGTCGTGGTCGAGCAGGTCAACGCGACGGCCGGCATCGGCTACATGATGGAGCTCGCGCGGACGTACGGGCAGACGGAGATCATCCTCGTCGGCCTCGTGGTCTACGGCGTCCTGGGCTACTCCGCGGACCTCGCCGTCCGCCTCCTGCAGAGGAGGGTGCTGTCGTGGCGGCGCACGCTGGAGGACTGACCGTGGAGGACCGCCCGACGGCGGTCGGCGCGGCCGTGCGGGTCCGCTCGCTCGTGCGGTCGTACGGGGAGCAGCGCATCCTCGACGACCTCGACCTCACCGTGGACGACGGCGAGTTCGTCGCGATCCTGGGTCGCTCGGGCTCGGGCAAGAGCACGCTCCTGCGCGCGCTCGCCGCGCTCGACCACGGGGTCGCGGGCTCGGGCGAGGTCGTCGTGCCGGACCAGGTGTCCGTCGTCTTCCAGGACTCGCGGCTGCTGCCGTGGGCGCGCGTGCTGGACAACGTGGTGCTCGGTCTCGACGCCGGGGCGCGCGGGCGGAGCGCCGCGCGGGACGCCGGCCGCGCGAGCCTCGCGGAGGTCGGCCTGGCCGGGCGCGAGCGCGCGTGGCCGAACGAGCTCTCGGGCGGCGAGCAGCAGCGCGTGTCGCTCGCCCGCTCGCTCGTGCGCTCGCCGCGCCTCCTGCTCGCCGACGAGCCGTTCGGCGCGCTCGACGCCCTGACCCGCATCCGGATGCACGCGCTGCTGCGCGACCTGTGCGCGCGGCACCGCCCCGCCGTCCTGCTCGTGACGCACGACGTGGACGAGGCGATCGTCCTCGCGGACCGCGTCGTCGTGCTCGACGAGGGACGCATCGCGGCCGAGCGCCGCATCGACCAGAGCTACCGCCCCGGCGAGGCGCGCGACCCCGCCGACCCCCGCTTCTCCCGGCTCCGCACCGAGCTGCTCGACGCGCTCGGCGTGGTCCGGGACGACAGGAAGGACACCGCCGCATGACCCGCTACGACTCCGCAGGCCACCGCCCGGGGCGCCTGCACCTCAACGCGTTCCTCATGAGCACGGGCCACCACGAGGCGTCCTGGCGGCTGCCGGAGAGCGACCCGTCGTGGACGTCGACGAACATCGCGCACCTGCAGCGCCTCGCGCAGATCGCGGAGGCGGGCAGGCTCGACTCGATCTTCTTCGCGGACGGCCCGGGGCTGCGGTCCGACGTCGGGCGCCGCCCGGCGGGGTCGCTCGACCCGCTCATCGTGCTCACGGCCATCGCGACCGTGACCGAGCGCATCGGCCTGATCGCGACGGCGTCGACGACGTACAACTCGCCCTACAACCTCGCGCGGCGGTTCGCGTCGATCGACCACGTCTCCGGCGGTCGGGCCGGGTGGAACGTCGTGACGACGGCAGGGCCGGACATCGCGCGCAACTTCGGCCTCGACGACCAGCCTGCCCACGCGGTCCGGTACGAGCGCGCGGCGGAGTTCCTCGAGGTCGCGTTCCAGCTCTGGGACTCGTGGGAGGACGACGCCGTGCTGGCCGACAAGGCCGCGGGCGTGTGGGCGGACGCGTCGAAGATTCATGCCCCGGCGCACGCGGGGACGCACTTCTCCGTGCACGGCGCCCTCACCACGCCGCGCTCGCCGCAGGCGCGGCCGCTCATCGTGCAGGCCGGTTCGTCGGAGGACGGCAAGGACCTCGCCGCGCGCTACGCCGAGGCGGTGTTCACCGCGCACCAGACGCTCGACGACGCCCGCGACTTCTACGCCGACCTCAAGGCCCGGGCGGTCGCCGTCGGCCGCGACCCGGGAACGGTGAAGATCCTGCCCGGCATCGTCCCCGTCATCGGATCGACCGAGGCGGAGGCGCTCGCGCAGGAGCGCGAGCTCGATGAGCTCATCGTCCCGGAGTACGCGCGCGCCCAGCTCGCCAAGACGCTGCGCCTCGCGCCCGAGGACCTGCCGCTCGACCGCGAGCTGCCCGACGGTCTGCCCACCGAGGACGAGATCGAGGGGGCCAAGAGCCGGTACACGCTGATCGTCGAGCTCGCGCGGCGCGAGCGGCTCACGGTGCGCCAGCTCATCGGGCGGCTCGGCGGCGGGCGCGGGCACCGCACGTTCGCGGGCACGCCCGAGCAGGTCGCCGACGCGATCCAGGACTGGTACGACGCCGAGGCCGCCGACGGGTTCAACATCATGCCCGCGGTGCTGCCGTCGGGGCTCGAGCAGTTCGTCGACCACGTGCTACCCGTGCTGCGCGAGCGCGGCCTGTTCCGCGAGGAGTACGAGGGACGGACGCTGCGCGAGCACTACGGGCTCGAGCGGCCGGCGAACCGGTACGCACGAGCGGGTGAGGTCGACCCCGCCACCGCGGGCACCGCCCCCGGTGGCCGCGTGCCCGACGGCGGCGCGCGCGTCCTTGAGGAGGCCCTCGCGTGAGCGCCGAGCACCTCTGGTACGTCCCGAACCAGGTCCGTCCAGGCCACCGCGGCGACGACGCGGTCGAGGGCCACAACAGCCTCGACACCCTGACGAACCACGCGCACGCGCTGGAACGCCACGGGTTCGCGGGCGCGCTGCTCGGGACGAGCTGGGGGCGTCCCGACACGTTCACCGTCGCGACGGCGCTCGCGGCCCGCACCACGACGTTCGAGCCGCTCGTCGCGATCCGGCCCGGGTTCTGGCGGCCCGCGCACTTCGCGTCCGCCGCCGCGACCCTCGACCACCTCAGCGACGGCCGGCTGCGCGTCAACATCGTGTCCGGCACCGACGGGCAGGAGGCGTACGGCGACGGCGAGGCCGACCCCGCGCACCGGTATGCCCGGACGCGCGAGTTCCTGCAGATCGTGCGCCGCCTGTGGACGCAGGAGGAGGTCACGTACGCGGGCGAGCACTTCTCGGTGACGCGGTCACGGCTGGGTCCGCGCCCCGTGGCACGCGACGGCCGCGCGCACCCGTGGATCTACTTCGGCGGCGCGTCGGAGGCCGCGGAGCGGGTCGCCGCGACCGAGGCGGACGTGCAGCTCTTCTGGGGCGAGCCGCTCGACGGGATCGCGGAGCGCATCGACCGGCTGAAGCGCCTGAGCGCCGAGCTCGGGCGTGAGCACGCGCCGCTCGAGTTCGGCCTGCGGATCACGACGTTCGTCCGCGACACCACCGAGGAGGCGTGGGCCGACGCCGAGGCGAAGGTCGCGGAGCTGGCCGCGCGGTCGCAGGAGGGCGAGGCGTGGTCCGCGCGCGACCGGGGGCGGAGCACCGCCGTCGGGCAGCAGCGCCTGCTCGACCTCGCGGCGCGCGGCGAGGTGCTCGACGACAACCTGTGGACGACGCCTGGCCGGTTCGGCGGCGGGGGAGCGGGCACGACGTGGCTCGTCGGCTCGGCGGAGGACGTCGCGAAGTCGCTGCGGCGCTACCAGGACCTCGGCGTCACGCACTTCGTCCTGTCGGACACCCCGTACCTGCGCGAGATCGAGCGCCAGGGCACCCAGCTCCTCCCGCTCCTGCGCGACTGACCGAGCACCGCCCAGATCGACCCGCGCGTCGTGAGATCGACCCCCTGAGGGCCGATCTCGGACGCTCGGGTCGATCTCGTGACGGGCGGGTCCCCCGCGCGGGCGCGACCCGGCCCGGAGTACCGTCCGGACGTGGACCGGGACCAGCTCGACGACCTCGCCGCCCGCCTGCGCGCCGCCGGGTGCGTCTTCGCGGAGGACGAGGCCGCGCTCCTCGCCGCGCGGGCCGACGACGACGCGCACCTCGACGCGCTCGTCGCGCGCCGGGTCGCGGGCGAGCCGTTGGAGCACGTGCTCGGGTACGTCGACTTCCACGGGCTCCGCGTCGCCGTCGACCCCGGGGTCTTCGTGCCGCGCCAGCGCACCGCGCTGCTCGTCGACGAGGCCGTCGCGCTCGGGCGGCAGGCCGGGCGCCTGGTCCGGCTGCCCGACGGCGGGACAGGCGGTGGCGCGGGCGGCGTGACGGTCGGCGACGCCGACGGCGGGCTGGGTGGCGTGACGTTCGACGACCCCGACGGCGGGGCGGGCGGCAGCGCGAGCGGCGTGGCGGTCGGCGACCGCGACGGCGGGACAGGCGGCGGCGCGGGCGGCGTGACGGTCGGCGACTCCGACGGCGGGCTGGGTGGCGGCCCGGACGGCCGGGCTGCCGGCCTGGCAGTGGTCGTGGTCGACGTGTGCTGCGGCGCCGGGGCGCTGGGGCTCGCGACCGCGGTGGGCCTCGGCGGCGCGGAGACCGTCGCGCTGCACGCGAGCGACGTCGACCCGGCCGCCGTCGCGTGCGCGGCGCGCAACGTCGCCGCGGTCGGCGGCAGCGCGTACGAGGGCGACCTGTTCGACCCGTTGCCGCCCGGTCTGCGCGGCCGGGTCGACCTGCTCCTCGCCAACGTGCCGTACGTGCCCACGGCCGAGATCCCGCTGCTGCCCCGCGAGGCGCGCGACCACGAGGCCCACGTCGCGCTCGACGGCGGCGGCGACGGTCTGGACGTGCTGCGCCGCGTCGCCGCCGAGGCGCCCGCGTGGCTCGCTCCCGGCGGCCACCTGCTCACGGAGTCCGGCGAGCGCCAGGCGACGGGCGCCGTCGACGTCCTCGAACGGGCCGGACTGCGGGCGCGCGTCGTCCGCGACGAGGAGATCGGCGCGACGATCGTCGTCGGGACGCTCCCCGCCGAGGCGTGAGAAGTGGCCCCCGGGGCGTGCCGTTCAGGGGCCACTTCTCACGTCTCGTCACGCTCCGCGGGTGGACTCGCAGGTTCCGGTGCAAGGATCCGGCCGCACGCGACAGGCTCTGGACGAAGGCCCGGGCGAACGTGCCGGCCTGCGGAGGGGGTGCCGACGATGACCGACGGACGGGGACGACGGCGTGCGCGCGGGCTCGCCGCAGGACTGCTCGTCGCCGTGCTGCCCGCGTGCGGCGGCCCGGGAGGCCCGGTCACCGCGTGCCCCGCGGTCGGCTACGTGGCGCGCCTCGAGGTCCGGCTCGACGACTCCTGGCCGGATCGGGATGCCTACGGCGTGCTCGTGGGCTGCGTCGGGATCAACCCCTGCGGGCTCGTGCGCGACGGGACTGTCTCGCTCGACCCGGAGCCGATCCCTACGACGGTCCCCGACCACCTGGTCCTGCCGGACCGGCCCGAGGCTGCCCAGAGCTCGCCCGAGGCGGCGGCGGAGGACCTGCCCGTCGAGCCGTCGCGCGGCGGCTGGACGGGCTCCGCGACGAACGGCCCGGTCGGGCCGATCGCCGTCCGCGTCGTGGACCTCGCGTCGGGAGACGTCGTCGCCGAGCACGAGGTCGACCCCGTGTGGGAGACGACGACCGGCGACTTCGGGCCCGACTGCGGCGGGCCGTCGGTCGCGACGATCGAGGTCGCTGCCCCGTCGGTGTAGCGCCTACGCCGCGGAGGGCCGCAGGAGCGCGCGGATCTCCTTCTCGGCCTGCGTCGGCGTCAGCGCGCGACAGCCGAGCGACTCCCAGTGGCGCACGAGTGCGGGCTCGGCGCGCAGCAGCGCCCAGCCGCGCCGCAACAGCGTGACCGGCGGCTTGCGCATCTCCGCGAGGTCGCGCAGCAGGCGGAACCAGAACGTCATGAGACGCGGTCGGCGCAGGCAGATCGCGTCGGCCAGGACGTCCTGGGCGCGGCACGCCGCGACGATCTCCGCCGCGAAGATCCCCTCGGCCAGCACGACCCGCGAGCCCGTGACGTCGAGGTGCGTCGTCCCCGTGCGGCGCGACGTCGGGATGTCGTAGACCGGCACGTCCGCGTGCCCGGTCCGCGCGAGGTCGACGAGCGCCGCGACGGCGCCCGCGGCGTCCCACGAGCGGGGGTCGTCCCAGTCGACGATGCCGAACCGCTGCGGCAGGTCCGGGTGGTCGTGGTCGAGGTAGAAGTCGTCGAGCGCGACGACCGGGAGGCCGAGGCGCCGCGTGAGCGACGTCTTGCCCGAGCCGGACGCGCCCGTGAGGAGCACGATGCGCGTCGGGACCTCGCGCGAGCCCGGCGGGAGGTCGAACAGCGCGGGGTCCGTGCCGAGGTCGTCGGTCGCCGGTCCTGTGCCGGCCTGGACCGGGCCTCCGTCGACGTGCTGAGGGTCGCTCACGGGACCCCATTCTCGCAGTGCCGGCGGACCACTGTGCAGCCGAGCGCTGCGCTCCCGGTCGGGCGATGCGCTCCGTGGTGCGTCGCTCCCGTGCCGGTGCATCGCTGGAGTGCCGGGTGCAGCGGACCGCGGACCGCGGACCGGCGGCACGTGAGGGTAGAGCTCGCGCGGCCCGCGTAGCCTTCCCCGGTGACCGCACTCGACCCTGCCGCCCTGCTCGCTCGCGACGCCCTCGCCCGCCTCGACCGGTGGGAGCCGGTCGACGACGAGCAGGCGGCGCTCGCGGCCGAGTACCGCGCGTTCCTCCGCGGCGACGGTGGCTCCGGCGCGCGTGCCGACGCTGTCCGGCGCGACGGCGGCCCGCAGCACCTCACGGCGAGCTGCTTCGTGCTCAGCCCGGACCTGGGCCGCGTGCTGCTCTGCTTCCACCGCAAGGGCCAGTTCTGGGTCCAGGTGGGCGGGCACACGGAGCCGGGCGATACGACGCTCGCGGGGGCCGCCTACCGCGAGGCCCGCGAGGAGAGCGGCCTCGACGACCTCGTCCCGTTCGACCCGGACCCCGAGCCGTCCACCGGCCCGGACGACGGCCCCGGGCACCAGGCCGTCGGCCCCGCGGCGCCCGTCGACGTGCACCGCCACGACCTCGCCGCGGCGTTCGGGACGTGCCGCACGCACTGGGACGTCGGGTTCGTCGCGTTCGCCGACCCCGACGCGCGGACGGCCGTGAGCGACGAGAGCGAGGACGTCGCGTGGTTCCCGGTCGACGCGCTCCCGGCCGGCACGCCGGACGACTTCCCCGTGCGCCTGGCGACCGTCCTCGCCGAGGTGCGCCACCGCCGTCGGGCATGACCTCTGCCGCGAGGTAGACCGCGCGGTCGCGACGTAGAACGTGCGGAGTTCTACCTGGCGACCGCGGGTTCTACCTCGGCGCCAGGATCACGTGGAGGGTGCGTGGGCCGTGCACGCCCTCGACGCGGGAGAGCTCGATGTCGCTCGTCGCGCTGGGGCCGCTGATCCACGTCTGCGGTCGTTCCGGGTGCGCGGCGAGCAGCCGCACGGCCTCGGGGACCGTCTCCACGACCTGGTCGGTGCGCACGACGCAGACGTGCAGGTCGGGCACGAGCGTGATCGCCCGGCGGCCCTGGTCGGGCTCGCCGTCGAGCACGATCGTGCTCGTGTCGGCGATCGCGACGCGCGCGGCCGTGACGACGGCGTCCACCCGGTCGAGCTCGTCGGGCGTGCGCGGGTCGTCGCGTGCGTCGGGCACGACGGCGGTCCCGGCACCCAGCGCGCCCAGCCACGCGTCGTCGAGCCCCGGCGGCACGACGACGGACGCCGCGTCCGCGAGCACGTCGCCCACGATCGTGGCGACCTCGGCCGGGCCGGCGGCCCGGTGGACGTGCGCCCGGTAGTCGACGAGCCGGTCGACGAGGACGTCCACGGCTCCCGGCGACCCCGGCGCGAGGTCGCCGCGCTCGCGGTACGCCCGCGGGACACGGCCGGACGCCGCCGACCCACCCGCCGTCGACCCCCCGAGCGCGGCGCGCACGCGGGCGAGGACGTCGTCGCGCGCGCTCACCGGTCATCACCCCTCTCGCCGAACCCTGGATCGTTCCCCGGTGCGGGCTCATCTTGAGGAGTGATCCCGGGTTCGGCGAACCCGCGATCGTTCCTCAGCGCGGACCGGTCCTGGGGAGGGACCACGGGGTCGGCCGGTGGGGTCGCACGGTCCGGACGGTCGCGCCACCAGTCGCGGAAGGTCTGCTTCGCCGGGGCCGGGAGGTCGCGCGAGCGGGTCCAGGCGGACGCGGGGGGCGGGAGGGTCGCGATCCGGCCTGTCGGACCGGCGACCACGCGCCCCAGACCCGCCGCCTTCTCCGCGAGCGCGAACCGTCGCGCGTCGGACATGACGAACGACGCCGCCTTCATCGCGGCGCCCCAGCCGGTCGGGCGGCCGCGGTCGGCGTCGACCTCGCGCGCCCGGAGCTCGACGAGGATCGACGGGATGTCGATCTTCACGGGGCACACCTCGTAGCACGCGCCGCACAGCGTCGAGGCGTAGGGGAGCGACGCGTTGGGGTCGTGGTGGCCGGAGAGCCCGCCGGAGGACTTGGTGAGCTGCGGCGTGAGGATCGCGCCGATCGGGCCGGGGTACACCGACCCGTAGGCGTGGCCGCCCACCCGCTCGTACACCGGGCACACGTTGAGGCACGCGGAGCAGCGGATGCAGTGCAGCGCGGCCCGCCCGACCTCGTCGGCGAGGACGTCGGTGCGCCCGTTGTCGAGCAGCACGAGGTGGAACTCCTGCGGGCCGTCGCCGGGCGTGACGCCCGTCCACAGGGACGTGTACGGGTTCATGCGCTCGCCCGTGGACGACCGCGGCAGGAGCTGGAGGAACACCTCCAGGTCGGTGTACGTGGGCACGACCTTCTCGATCCCCATGACCGTGATGAGCGTCTCGGGGAGCGTCAGGCACATGCGGCCGTTGCCCTCGGACTCGACGACGGTCAGCGTCCCCGTGTCCGCGACGCCGAAGTTCGCGCCGCTGATCGCGACCTTCGCCGAGAGGAACGTGCGGCGCAGGTGGGCGCGCGCGGCCATCGCGAGCTCGCGCGGGACGTCCGACAGGTCCGGCGGGGCGTCGCCCATGCGCGCGAGGAAGATCTCGCGGATCTCCGCGCGGTTGCGGTGGATCGCGGGCACGAGGATGTGCGACGGCATGTCGTCGGCGAGCTGCACGATGAGCTCCGCGAGGTCCGTCTCGTACGCCGCGATCCCCTCGGCGGCGAGCGCCTCGTTGAGCCCGGTCTCCTGCGTCGCCATGGACTTCACCTTGACGACCTCGTCGACGCCCTTGGCCTTCACGAGGTCCGCGACGATCCGGTTCGCCTCGTCGGCGTCGCGCGCCCAGTGCACGACGCCGCCCCGCGCCACGACGTTGCGCTCCAGCTCCTCGAGGAGGTCGGGCAGGCGCGCCATGACGTCGGTCTTGATCGCGGAGCCCGCGTCGCGCAGCGCCTCCCAGTCCGGCACCTCGCCGACGACGGCGGCGCGCTTGTCCCGGATGGTCGAGGTCGCGTGCGCGAGGTTGCGGCGCAGCTGCGTGTTCTGCAGCGCCGCGCGCGCGGCGTCGGGGAACGCGTCGCCCCAGCGCAGCGGCGCGTCGGGGTGCGGCACGTCGCCGAACGCGTCCGACGCCGCCGCTGCGCCCGCCGAGGTACCCGCCGACGTGCCGCGCGCGCCCGGGCGCGCGACGTCGTCGGGCAGGGTGCGCGCGCCGCGCCGGGCGGGCAGGCCGAGGAACGTGCGGCTCACCGGGCACCCCCGCGCGTCGACGGACCGGCCCCGGCAGGGGCGGGTGTGTCCTTCGTGGACGCGAGGATCTCCGCGAGGTGCAGCGTGCGGACGCCCGCGCGGATGCGCGACAGGCCGCCGCCGATGTGCAGGAGGCACGACGCGTCGCCCGCGGTGAGGACCTCGGCGCCCGTCTCCTTCACGTGCGTCATCTTGTCGGCGAGCATCGCCGTCGAGGTCTCGGCGTTCTTCAGCGCGAAGGTGCCGCCGAACCCGCAGCACGCCTCCGCCGCGGGCAGCTCGACGAGGTCGATGCCCGCGACCGCGCGCAGGAGGCGCAGCGGCTTGTCGCCGACGTGGAGCATGCGTAGCGAGTGGCACGTCGGGTGGTAGGTGACGCGGTGCGGGAAGTAGGCGCCGACGTCGGTCACGCCGAGCACGTCGACGAGCAGCTGGGAGAGCTCGTACGTCTTCGCGGCGACCGCGTCGGCGGTGCGCGCGAGTTCGTCGAGACCGGCGCGCCGGCAGACCATGCCCTGCTGGTGCCGGACCGACCCTGTGCACGACCCCGACGGCACGACGATCGCGTCCCACTCGCCGTCGAGCACGGGGGAGAACGCCTCGACGTGGTTGCGCACCACGGGGACCGCCTCGTCGAGGTACCCGGTGTTGACGTGCATCTGGCCGCAGCAGGCCTGGCGCTCGGGAAAGAACACCTCGTGCCCGAGGCGCTCGAGGAGGAGGGCGGTGGCGCGCGGTGCCTGCGGGAACATCACGTCGCCGAGGCAGGTCGCGGTGAGGGCTATGCGCATCAGGGCTCCGGGAGAGGGTGAGTCCGGTCCAGTCTCGCCGGGGCGCGTCCGTGCCGCCTGTCGAGACCCCCGCGGCGAGGCGCTGCGGTTGTGGTCGGACGACGTGGCTCTGCCGGCCCTGGTGCGGCACGGACGCCGGGGTGGCGGGACGGACGGTCCCACCACCCCGGCGGTCTCCGGTCAGGCCGAGCAGGTGGCCGTCGGGAGCGTGGTGTTGCCGTTCGAGTACAGCGTGATGCCGAAGGCGTCGCCGTTGCCGTTGGGTGTCGCGGTGAGGGTGCCGCTCGTGCCGGAGACGGCGGCGTTCCAGGAGTTCTGCAGGCTCTGGCCGGAGCCGGTGCGGATGGTCACGGTCCAGTCGGACGCGCCGGAGACCTGGAACGTGGTGTTGAAGCGGTCGCCCCAGGAGTCGCCCCGCGTCACGGTCACGGTGCACGTCTCGCCGCCGCCTCCCGAGCCCGACGAGCACGTGGCCGTCGGGAGCGTGGTGTTGCCGTTCGAGTACAGCGTGATGCCGAAGGCGTCGCCGTTCCCGTTCGGTGTCGCGGTGAGGGTGCCGCTCGTGCCGGAGACGGCCGCGTTCCAGGAGTTCTGCAGGCTCTGGCCGGAGCCGGTGCGGATGGTCACGGTCCAGTCGGACGCGCCGGAGACCTGGAACGTGGTGTTGAAGCGGTCGCCCCAGGAGTCGCCCCGCGTCACGGTCACGGTGCAGGAGCCGCCCGGGTTCTCCCCCGGGCCGCCGGGCGTCCCGCCGCCGCTGTTGAGCTGGTCGAGCACGGCGGTGTAGGCGGCCTTCTTGTTCCCGTTGCCGTCGAACAGCAGCGGGGTGCCGGACGCGCGCCACGAGTCGGTGTCCCGCACGCCCCAGACGGTGATGCCGGTGCAGCGCGACACGGCCATGCACGCCTGGACGACGCCGCGGTACTGCTCCGCCTGCGACGAGCCGGAGCCCTCGATGTCGAGCTCGGTGATCTGCACGTCGACGCCGAGGTCGGCGAAGTTCTGGAGGGTGGTGTGGTAGTTGCTCGGCACCGGGTTGCCCGAGTTGAAGTGGGCCTGGAAGCCGACGCAGTCGATCGGCACCCCCCGCGCCTTGAAGTCGCGGACCATGTTGTACACGGCCTGGGTCTTCGCGTGGCTCCAGTTGTCGGTGTTGTAGTCGTTGTAGCAGAGCTTGGCGCCGGGGTCGGCGGCGCGGGCCGCGCGGAACGCCGCCTCGATCCAGTCGTTGCCGGTGCGCTGCAGGTTCGAGTCGCGACGCGCGCCCGAGCTGCCGTCGGCGAACGCCTCGTTCACGACGTCCCACGCGTAGATCTTGCCGCGGTAGTGCGTCGCGACCTGCGTCACGTGGTTGAGCATCGCCTGGCGGAGCGCGGAGCCGGACATGTTCTGCATCCAGCCCGGCTGCTGCGAGTGCCAGGCGAGGGCGTGCCCGCGGACCTGCTTCCCCCGGCTCGTGGCCCAGTTGACGATCTGGTCGCCCTGGGAATAGTTGAACTGGTTCTGCGACGGCTCCGTCGCGTCCATCTTCATCTCGTTCTCGGCCGTGATCGTGTCGAACTCGCGGTTCGCGATGGTCGAGTACGTCGAGTCGGACAGCCTGCCCGCCGCGAGGGCGGTGCCGAAGTAGCGGCCGGACTCGGCGGCCGCCGCCTCGAGGGTGGAGCCGGCAGCCTGCGCGGAGCCCGCGCCGACGCCGGTGGTGATGAGCACGGCAACGAGCGCGGCCAGGGCGGCCGACCTCCTGCCGTTCGTGCTGCGCAAGGGTAGTGCTCGGGTCATCGTCGATCCTCTTCCTCCCGGGTGGACCACCGTTGGCCCACCAGCGCGAACAACGTGCGCACGTGACGCTAGTCATACGGCGGCGGGATGGCAATCGTTATCGATACCGTTTTACATGCTGGGACGGAGCACCGGCTTCTGGCTCGCTGGAAGCGGCTCGCCCCCTGCGGAGCCTCGTAGCGCGGCCCGGTCGACCCGAGCGTCGCGACGTCGACCCTCAGAGGGCCGATCTCGGACGCTCGGGTCGATCTCGCATCGCCTCGGCGAGCCCGGCCAGGCGGCGCTCCAGGAGGCGGCGGTCGCCCTCGCGGTCGACGAGCGCGAGGGCGCGACGCAGGTCGACGGCGGCCTCCGCGGGTCGGCCGGCGCGCTCGAGCAGCTCCGCGCGGACCGCGGGCAGCAGGTGGTACCCCGCGAGCGCGGGCTCGGCGGCGACGGCGTCGATCGCCGCGAGGCCGGCCTCCGCGCCGTGCACCTCGGCGACGGCGACCGCGCGGTTGAGCGCGACGACCGGCGAACCGGTGAGGTCGAGCAGCACGTCGTACAGGCCCAGGATCTGCGGCCAGTCGGTCGCCTCGGCGTCGGGGGCCTCGTCGTGCAGCGCCGCGACGGCGGCCTGCACCTGGTACGCCCCGGGCCGCCCGACGGCGAGCGCCGCCTCGAGCCCGGCCACGCCCTCGGCGATCTCGTCGTGCCGCCAGCGCGCGCGGTCCTGCTCCGCGAGGGTGCGCGTCGAGCCGTCGGGGCCGACGCGCTCGTCCCGGCGGGCGTGCTGGAGCAGCAGGAGGGCGAGCAGCCCGCGGGCCTCCGGCTCGTCGTCGAGCAGCCGTGCGGCCAGGCGCGCGAGCCGGACGGCGACGTCGGCGAGAGCACGCCGTTCGGCCGATCCCTCGACCACGTCGGAGGGCTCCGCCCAGGCGTCGTACCCCTCCGTGAAGAGCACGTACAGGACGGAGAGGACGCCGTCGACGCGCTCCGCCCGGAACTCGGCGGGCGGCACCCGGAAGGTCATCCCGGTCGCGTGGATGCGGCGCTTGGCCCGGACGAGGCGCTGCGCCATCGTCGCCTCGGGGACGAGGAAGGCGCGCGCGACCTGGGCGGTCGTCATGCCGGTCAGCGACCGCAAGGTCAGGGCGACGCGAGCCTCGGCGGGCAGCGCCGGGTGGCAGCACGTGAACAGCAGCCGGAGGAGGTCGCCGTCGGGGTCGTCCAGGTCCCACGCGTCGTCGTCGAGGCCGAGGGCGACCTGCTCGACGACGGGGTCCGGGCCACCGTTCCGGGACCCGGCGTCGACACGCTCGCCCAGGCGGCCCGCGGCGGCAACGCGCTCCGCCTCGACCCGTCGCCGGCGCAGGACGTCGATCGCGTGCCGGCGGGCCGTCGTCGTGAGCCAGGCGCCGGGCCGCTCGGGGACGCCGTCGCGGTCCCAGGTGCGCAGCGCGGTCGCGAACGCCTCCTGCGCGGACTCCTCGGCGAGGTCGAGGTCGCCCGTGCTGCGCGCGACCGCGCCGAGGACGCGTCCCCACTCGGTGCGGAACGCGTCCTCGACGGCGCGGCGCGGGTCCGTCACGACCGGCAGGTCAGGAGCCGTCGAGGTCCAGCGGCCACGCAGGGTGCAGCGCGATCGCCCCGCCGTACGCCATGGGGTGCTCGGACGCGATGGCGATCGCCGTGTCCAGGTCGGGCGCCTCGAGGACGTCGAACCCGGCGATCGTCTCCTTGGTCTCGGAGAACGGCCCGTCGGTGACGAGGACCTTGCCGCCGCGCACCCGGACGCCGACGGCGTCCTCCACGGGCCGCAGCCGGTCGCCCAGCACCGCGGCGCCGCTGCCGTAGTGGCGCCCGACCCACTCCTCGATCGGGGGTGCAGCCGCAGCCTCCTCGGGGCGCAGGTCGGGGTCGTGCGGCGTGCTGAGCACGAGCATGAGGTAACGCATCACAGGTCCTCCGCCCTCGTCGTCGCGGGCCGGCGGAGCGCCGTCGGCCCGTAGAGCACCACGTCGGCGGCGTCGATCCCGTCGCCCACGCCGCGCCGTCCGTCACGGTAGCGCGCGAGGTCCGGCGGCTGCTCCCGGTTCGCGGCGAGGATCGTCTCCAGAAAGGTCATCGTGCCTCCTCGGTCGTGCGGCCCGTGCGGCCGCTCACCAGGACGACGAACGACCGTCGCCGAGATCGACACCTCACGCGGACGAGTTCTGGGGAGCGGACTGCGGCGGGCGCTGGGCGCGAGATCGACCCGAGCGTCCGAGATCGACCCTCGGGAGGTCGATCTGAAGGCGGACGGGTCGATCTCGCGGGCGTGAGTGGGGTTCGGCGACGGGCTCACGCGCCCAGCGGGGGGTAGGAGGCCCTCGGGAGGTGGTAGGCGAGGTCGACGGCGGTGTCGATCGCCTCGTCGAGGTCGAGGCGGTGCTCGGCGACGAGGCGGGCGAGGTGGCCGGCGTCGATCCGGCGTGCGAGGTCGTGGCGGGCGGGGATGGAGCAGAACGCGCGCGTGTCGTCGACGAACCCGCTCGTGTTGTAGAAGCCCGCGGTGTCGGTCGCCGCCTCGCGGAAGCGGCGCATGCCGTCGGGGGTGTCGAGGAACCACCACGGGGCGCCGAGCCGCAGCGCCGGGTAGACCCCCGCGAGCGGGGCGAGCTCGCGCGAGAACGTGTCCTCGTCGACGGTGAACGCGATCATCCGGAAGCCCGGGTGGTGGCCGAACGCCTCGAGGACCGGACGCAGCGCGCGGACGTACTCGGTGCGCTCGGGGATGTCGTAGCCCCTGTCGGGACCGTACGCCTGCACGACGCCGGCGCAGTGGTCGCGCAGGACGCCGGGGTGGAGCTGCATCACGAGGCCGTCCTCGGCCGACATCGCAGCCATCTGGAAGAGCATGTGCGCCGAGAACGCCCGCGCCTCGGCCGCGGTGGCCTCGCCGCGCAGCGCGCGGTCGAGGACGCGGGCGGCGTCGGCGTCGTCGAGGGGCGTGGTGTCCGCGGTGCGGTGGCCGTGGTCGGTCGCGCGGGCGCCGGCCGCGACGAACGCGGCGCGGCGCGCCCGGAGCGCGTCGAGGTAGGACCGGTAGTCGACGACGTCCGTCCCCGCGGCCGCGCCGAGCTCGGCCACCTGGGCGGCCCAGTCGGCGCGGTCGACGTGCAGGAGCGGGTCGGGGCGGAACGTCGGCACGACGCGCTCGCCCCAACCGTCCGCGGCGAGGCGCGCGTGGTCGGCGAGCGGGGACTGCGCGGGGTCGGTCGTCGCGAGGAGCTCGAGGCCGAACTGCTCGAAGAGCGCGCGCGGTCGGAACTCGGGTCGCGCGAGGCGGTCGACCAGGTGGTCGTAGAGCGCGTCGGCGGTCTGTGCCGACGGGCGCACCGGGGCGCCGAAGACCTCGACGAGCGCGTGCTCGGTCCAGTAGCGCGTCGGGGTGCCGCGGAACAGGTGCCAGCCCGCGCAGAACCGGCGCCAGATCTCGCGCGGGTCCGTCTCGGCGGGCGCGGTGCCGTCGGGAGCGCCGGGCACGGGCGCGACGCCGAGGTCCTGGACGCCGCGCACGCCCGGCGCGCCGTGCGGCGACGTGCTCTGCGCGACGAGCATGCGCACGAGGTAGTGGTCGGGCGTGACGAACAGCGCGGCAGGGTCGCCGAACGGGGTGTCGTCGGCGAGCAGCGCGGCGTCGACGTGCCCGTGCATGGAGACGATCGGGAGGTCACGCGTCGCCGCGTAGACCTCGCGGGCGAGCGGTCGGAGCACGGGGTCGGCGGGGAGCGCGCGGTCGGGGTGCAGGGACCACGGCGCCGTCGCGGTGGTCGGGTCCAGGTGGGCCGTGCTCGTCACGGGTTCCTCCAGAGGCATCGTTGCGAACGTTTGCATCGTACGCCACGGGATCTCTCGGAGCGAAAGCCGCGGGGCCGCTACAATCGTTCGCAGCCCCGAGTCTCCCCGCGGGGCCCCGAGCGCCGAGGAGGCAGCCGTGGTCACCGTCCGTGACGTCGCCCGCGAGAGCGGGGTGTCGATCTCCACGGTCTCCCGCGCCCTCGCCGAGCCCGAGCGCGTCGCCCCGGAGACGCGCGACCGCGTCGTCGCCGTCGCCCACCGCCTCGGGTACCGGCCCAACCGCGCCGCGAGCGGGCTGCGTGCCGGTCGCACCGGGGCCCTCGGGCTCGTCGTGCCGGACCTGGAGAACCCGTACTTCGCATCCGTGACCAAGGGCGTGCAGGCGCGGGCACGCCAGACGGGCCACGCCGTGTTCGTCGTCGACGCGGGGGAGGACCCCGCGCTCGAGACCGAGCTCGTGACCGGGCTGCGGTCCCAGACGGACGGGCTCGTGCTGTGCTCTCCGCGTGCCGCCGAGGCCGACCTGGACGCAGCTCGGGGCGCCCCCGTCGTCCTCGTCAACCTCCGGCACGACGGCGTGCCCTCCGTCTCCTCGGACGACGCGCACGGCGTCGTCCTCGCCGTCGAGCACCTGCGGGCGCTCGGGCACTGCCGCGTCGCGTACGTCGGCGGGCCCGACCGGTCGTGGTCCGACGCGCGCCGCCGCGCCGGGCTCGACGTCGTCCGCGAGCGCTACCCCGACGTCGAGACCGTCACCGTGGGGTCGTTCCGCCCCCGTGTCGAGGGCGGTCGTGCGGCCGCCGACCTCGTCGTCGCGTCGGGGGCGACGGCGGTCCTCGCCTACAACGACCTCGTCGCCCTCGGCCTCGTCGCTCGACTCCGGGAGCGCGGCGTCGACGTGCCGCGCGACCTCAGCGTCGTCGGGTTCGACGACACGTTCGTCGCGACCCTCGCGTCGCCCCCGCTCACCACGGTCCGCACCGACCTCGCGCGCCTCGGTGCCCGCGCCGTCGACCGCCTGGTCGCGGCGCTCGGCACGCGTCGCGGGGCCGTCGCCGACGCCGACGGGTCGCCGGAGCCCGCGACGGCGCCCGACGACGTCCTCCCCGTCGAGCTCATGGTGCGCGACTCCACGACCCTCGCCCCCGCGAGATAGAGCCTCCGGTCTCGGCGTAGAGCTCGCGGGCTCTACCTCGCGACGGGAGCCTCTGTCTCGCGCGCCACCTGGGTTCCATGGCGCACGACCGAGACGGGGCCGCCTCGCGCGCCGAGTGGCGCGCGGGACGGCCCCGGGACCGGAGCGGGTCGGTCAGCCGCAGGACGGCTGGCCGTGCTCCGGGGTCGCGACGGTCTCCCGCTCGTCGGAGGTGTCGGACGGACGGGCGGTGACGGTCACGGATCCGGCCGTCGGGTCCTCCACGCCCCGGACGGCGAACGACTGGTAGGCGTTCTTGCCAGGAGCGACGTCCGTGAACGTCTTGGACCCGTACGGCGTGTCGAGGACGACGTCCAGCGGGACGGTGTCCTCGTTGAGCGCGCGGACCGCGACGTACGGCGTGCCCGCGAGGCACCGGACCTCGGCGGTCGCGGTGATCGCGACCTCCTCCTGGCCGGGCTCCTCGACGCTGGAGAGGCGCTCGATCCAGATGTTGCGGAACCGGGGGTTGAGGCCGGGGTCGCCGTGGTCCTGGAGCTTGATGTACCCCGACGTCGGTCCCTCCGCCCGGCCGTTGCCGGTCTTGCCGGTGACGGCGACGTCGTCGTGCACGACCTGCCCGTTCCACACGAGCGTGAGCCGCGCGTCCTCGGTCTTCGTGCCGTCAGGGCCGAAGCGGGCTCCGCGGAACGTGATGTCGTACGTCTGCCACGTGCCCATCGGCGTCGCCGCGTTCACGTCGGGAGCCCTCTGGAGGTAGATCGCCCCGGCGTGGTCGTTCCGCGGCGGGTCGATGCCGAAGGACTCGAGAACCTGCACCTCGTACCGCTCCTGGATGTAGACGCCGCTGTTGCCGCGCGCCTGGCCCGTGACGTCGGGCGCGTGCTCGGGCTGGTACCACTCGACGTGCATCCGGAAGTCGTCGAACTTCTCCTGGGTGCGGATGTCGCCGCCGAACGACTCGACGGAGCCGTCGGCGATCGGCCACGTCGCGGGACCGCCGCCGTTGACGGCCGCCCACTGGTCGAGGTCGTCGCCGTCGAACAGCGTGATGCGCTCGGTCGGGGTGACGGTGAGGCTGTCGAGGTTGACGTGCCCGATGTCGTCGTCGTCGTGCCGGATCGTGATGGTGTTGGCGCCCGCGCGCAGCGGCACGGTCTCGACCTGGGTGGCCCAGGTGGACCACGCCACGGTGCTGTCGAACCAGACCTGCTTGAGCTTCTCGCCGTTGACGTAGAGGCTCAGGTTCCTCGGCAGCGGCGCGGGGTCGCTGTTCTGGCCGTTGGCGTAGCGGATCGCGAGGTCGTGCAGGCCGGCCTCCTCGGTGCGGACGGCGAACGTCGTCTGGGCGCCCGGCTCCCAGTTGCGGTCGACGAACCCGGAGCCCGAGTAGCCGGCGTGGTTGCTGTTCCACCCGGCGCCGCCGCTGATGTCCGCGGCCTCGGCCTCGTAGACCGGCGGGGCGACGGAGCCGTCGGGCAGGCGGGTGAGGGTGTACCAGGCCTCGGTGCTCCACAGCTCCTGGCCGGTCTCGGACGCGAAGGGGCGCGGGGAGTGGACGTTCACGACCCGCCCGGGCTTCAGCCCGTCGATCTGGAGCGTGACGGTCTTGCGGTCCTCCGACACGGTCGCGGAGGCGACGTCGAGGTCCTCCTCGTCGACCTTCGGGCCGCCGTACTGCGGGGTCGCGACGTAGCGCCACTGCGCGGCGGTGTACTTCGACGCGAGGTCCTGCGCCGTCTCCTCGGAGAGCGGCTGCGTGTACTCGATCTCGAACCCGCCCTCGACGGCGCGCATCGCGAGCATGTCGAACGCGTTGTTGCCGTCGTACGTGAGCTTCTGCAGCCCGTACGAGAGCTTGCCCGCCTGGCCCCAGTTGCCGGACCAGCCGATGCCGCCGACGTAGATCGCGCCGTCGGGCCCGACGCTCGTCCGGCTCACGCCGGACTCGAGGCCCTGCGTCATGCGGAAGACGGCGCCCTGCTCCTGGCCCGCGACGTCCTCGAGGTACGCGCGCTGCAGGCCGCCGTACGTGACGTCACCGATCGCGAGCTGACCGGCGAACACGCCCTCGGTGAGCACGACCGGGTTGCTCGGCGAGTTCGAGATCTCGCTGTGCGGCATCCACAGGACCGGCTCGGTGACGGGCTGGTCGTCGTAGGGGCCGTCGGGGTTGGTGAAGTGGTTGTAGAACGCGCCCTCCTCGACGCGCACCAGCTTGGACGTCGGGATGCGGACGCCCTGGTTGTCGGTGACGTACATCGCACCGTCGGTGCCCCAGCCCAGCCCGTTCGGGGTGCGCAGGCCGCCCGCGACGTACTCGACCTCGCCGGTCTCCTTGCTGATCTTCATGACCGAGCCGCGGTTCTCCGCGAGCTGCGGGTCGAGCGAGTTGCCGCCCGGCACCATGGCGATGCCGGTGGTGACGTAGAAGTAGCCGTCCTCGTAGAGGAGACCGAACGCGAACTCGTGGTAGTTGCCGCCGAACGGCCAGGTCGCGAACGTGTCGTACTCGTCGGCGACCTCGTCGCCGTCGGTGTCGACGAGCGCCGTGAGGCCGTCCTTCTCGGACACGTAGATCGTGCCGTCGACGTACTTGAGGCCCATCGGCTCCGTCAGGCCCTCGGCGACCTTCGTGTAGGTCACGTCGTCCGCGCCGGTGTCGCCCTGGACGTGGTCGATCAGGTAGACCTCGCCGCGCTGCGTGAGCCGGTCGCCGCCCCACGTGGAGATGGCCAGACGGCCGTCGGGCAGCCAGTCCATCCCCGTCACCTGCGGCTGGAAGCCCTCGGGGCGCAGGTCGGTGAGCGTGTAGTCGGGGTGCACCTCGGTGAGCGGCAGGCCGTCGCCCGGTGCCTCGGTGATGCCCTCGCACTCCTTGCGGCCGGGCGAGGTGACGCGCGTGACGTCGGCGTCGGTGCTCAGCACGGAGTTCGGGACGAGCACGTAGCCCGAGGCGCCCGGCGGCCGCCACTCGAGCTTGAGCCGCTGGTCGAACTCGCCGTCGAAGTGGTCGATGCGCAGCGCGCGGTAGCCCGCGTCGAGCTGGATCGACCCCTCCTTGGACGTCGCGCCGTGACGGCCCGGGTGGTCGACGACGAGCTCGTCGTCGAGCAGCAGTCGCGCGCCGTCGTCGTTCGTGATCCGGAAGTCGTACGTGCCGGCCTCGGGGACGTTCAGGTACCCCGTCACCTCGGTGACGAACTTGTCCGTGAGGCCGAAGTCGGCCGCCGTGGTCCAGTCGATGGTCGGCATGATCTTGTCGACGTTGGGCGTCTGCCCGGGCTTGAGCGTGCAGTAGTCGTCGAGGATGACCTGGACGTCGAAGACGCGCAGGGTCACGCCGGGCTCCTGCGGGCGGATGTCCGCCTGCGTCGCGGCGGGTGCCACGGCGGGTGCGGCGGTCGGCACCGCGGCCTGGGCCGTGAGGACGCCGGACGGCACGGCCAGGGCGGCGAGCGCGGCCACGAGGGCACGCCGTCTTCTGCGGCGGGGCCGGGGCGTGCCGTGCGGGGGTGGTGCGTCGGTCGAGGGGTGTTCCATCAGCCTGCCTCTCCGTCGAGGACCGTGCGTCGGACTGCGCACAGGGCGCGCATCGGTGCGCTGTGCCGTCACTATCCGGGCGCGCACGACGTACGGGCAACGAGTTGCCACTTGTTGCCCGGCCCGGCGGCGACCGCGCCGCGGGCGGGTGCGGTCAGGCCGGGCGGCCGGTCGAGCCGCGCTCGACGAGCTTCGCCGGGAGCAGCGTCGGCCCGGCGGCCGGCGCGGGCGACGTGCGGAGCTGGGCCAGGAGCCGCTGGACCGCGAACGACCCGAAGTGGCGCAGCGGTGCGGCGACGGTCGTGAGCGGCGGGGTGCAGAAGTCCGAGCCGAAGATGTTGTCGAACCCGACGATGCTCAGGTCGCGCGGCACCTCGACCCCGAGCCGGCGCAGACCGCGCATCGCGCCGATCGCGATGAGGTCGTTGTACGCGACGGCCGCCGTGGCGGGGTGCTTGACGAGCGACTTGGCCGCGGAGAGCCCGCCGGCGAGGGTCGGCGCGAACGGGCCGATCCGCCGCGCCTGGACGTCGGTCTCGCGCGTCGCCTCGCGGAACGCGCGCCAGCGCATCCCGTCGGCCCACGACGCCTCCGGCCCTGCGACGTAGGCGAGGCTCGTGTGCCCGAGCCCGGCCAGGTGCTCGACGGCGCTGCGCATGCCCTGGGCGTTGTCCGTCAGGACGCTCGGGACGTCGGTCATGTGCCGGTTCATGACGACGGTGGGCCGCTGCTTCGCGGCGACCCGGATCGAGGAGTCCGAGAGCCGGGAGGTCGCGAGGATCAGACCTTCCACGAGGGGCAGCGTCCGGTCGAGCGCGCGGCGCTCCGCCTCGTCGGACTCGTGGGCGTCGACCATGAGCAGCGTGTACCCGGCGTCGCGGGCCGTCTTCTCCGCGCCGCGGATGATCTCGAAGAAGAAGGGGTTGGTCACGTCGGCCACGACGATCGCGAGCAGCGAGGTCCGGCCGCTCGGCAGGCCGCGGGCCAGCGGGTTCGTCCGGTACCCGAGCTCGTTGGCGACCTGGCGGATCCGCTCCGCGGTCTGCGCGTTGACGCGGCCGGGACGCGAGAACGTCCGTGACACGGTCGAGGGGGCGACGCCGGCCGCCTGGGCGACGTCGTAGATCGTCGGGCTGGCACCATTGCCGGCTGAGGTCATGCGGTCGGACTGTAACGGGCGTGACAGCGCCGGACAACAACCGGTTGTCACCCTCGTGTCGCGGCCGTGCCCCGTGACCAGCCGATACGCACGCCGTGGCCGCCTCGTGCCGCCCCTCGCGCCGCCCGAACGCAGGTCTCGTGGCAACCCACGGCAACCGACGGCAACTCCTTGACGGGCCCCGAACGGCATCCTCCAATGGCTCCGTGATCTCGCGTGCGAACGCGTCCCTGCGCCCGACGACGGCACGTCGGCGGCCTGGACCTCGAACCTCCGGTGCCGTCCCGGTCCTGCCCGGCGGACGGCGTCGATGAGCCGCACCGATCAGGCGCCGTCGGTCGACCTCGCCGTCGACCGCGCCCGTGACGGCGAGGCCGCCGTCCAGGTCGAGGCGGCCGAGAGCGAGCTGCGCCGCCTCGGCCTGGAGGACCTGCGGGTCCACCACCACGGCGACCTCGCCCGGGTCGAGGCTCCCCACACGGAGCTGCCGGTCGTGGCGGCCGAGCCCCTGCGCGGGGAGGTCCTGCGGGCCGTCCGGTCGGCGGGCTTCCGGCTCGTCGCGCTCGACCTCGGCACCCCGGCGGACCCCGGCACCTGACGCGCCGGCGCGCCCTCCGCGTGCCCTGCCCGGACCGCCGCCGACGCGGGCCGGGCAGCCGTCGACGGCCCCGTCACGGAACCGTCGCCGGGCGTCGCCCGGCGACGCCGACCGGTGGCAACCGACGGCAACCACGCCCACCCGCGCGCCTCGTGCCCGCGCACGACCCGGCACCCGCGGTCCGGTGCGCCTGGTGCCGCGGTCGCTCGTCCAGCGCTGTCAGGTGCAACAAATGGCAACTCGTTGTCCGTGCCATGGCCCGCACCTACTGTCCATGCCAGGCGCACGGAGAACGAGCTCCGTGCGCAGGACCTCGACCACCGTCCCGTACGACCCCGCGTCCTCGCCTCACCGGCCCCGCGCCGCCCTCCGCACGAGCCCCTCCCCGGGCCGGAGGCTGCGCCCCGGTGGCCGCACGGTGCCGGCCGCGTCGTCGCCCGGGAGCCACGAGCAGAAGGGAGGGCGGCACGATGTGGACGCTCTCGGGCTTCGCCGACGAGATATCGCCCGACGTCAAGACGCAGTGCGTCGTCGCCTCCGAGCTCGGGCTGGGGTTCGTCGAGCTCCGCAGCGCGTGGGGGACGAACGTGCTCGACCTCGACGACGAC
>NZ_JBGNYC010000034.1:0-52771 GCF_051844275.1 Cellulosimicrobium sp. CpK407 | reverse complement strand
CCAGGCCCGCCACGACGCGGCACCACCACCCACCCCGCCCTGCTCCGTCTTGCCCTGGTCGTCGCACACCCGGGCGACCGCCCGCGGTGTCGGTCTCGCCCCGGGACCACGCTCGCCGCGGACCCGGTCTGCGGGCTGCGAGCGAGCGCACGCCGCGGCCCGATCACGCCGGCACCGGACCTGGCAACGCGCCGGGTACGCTCGCGGGAACTGCCCGGAACCTCCTCGTGTCGTCCCAGGTCGCGATGCGCCGACGGCGGTAGGTTGCCGACGAGAGTGGGTCGGGCGCGGGGGGAAGAGATGGGTCGTCGGTACGTGCGCGCGTGGACCGTTGCAGTCGCGGTCGTCGTGGGGGCGGTGCTGTCGGCGTGCGACGGCGGTGGGGACCTGGAGGTCGCCAACGACAGCCGGGGTGACGTGGTCGTCCGTACGGGGGACGAGGAGGCCGAGGTGACCGCCGACGGCGGCGTCGTGCTCCTCGACTACGGCTGCACGCCGGGTGACGTGACCGTCGTGCGGGCGTCGGGCGCCGAGGAGGTCGTCGACGGGCCGGTGTGCCCGGACGAGAAGATCGTGGTCCGCGACGACGAGGTGGTGCTGGTCCCCGTCGCCGCGGACGACTCCTGACGAGGCGTCAGCCGAGGCGCTCGGCGAGGAAGCGGTAGTGGACCGCGGCCATGTGCGCCGCCTGGGCGTTGTTCGCGGCGCCGCCGTGGCCGCCCTCGATGTTCTCGTAGTACGTGACGTCCTTGCCCTCGCCGAGCATCTTCGCGGCGAGCTTGCGCGCGTGGCCGGGGTGGACGCGGTCGTCCTTGGTCGACGTCGTGAACAGCACGGGCGGGTACTCGCGCTCGGCGTCGAACAGGTGGTACGGCGAGAACGTGCGGATGAACTCCCACTGCTCGGGGTCGTCCGGGTCGCCGTACTCCGCCGCCCACGACGCCCCGGCGAGCAGCTTCGTGTACCGGCGCATGTCGAGCAGCGGGACGCCGACGATCACGGCGCCGAAGAGCTCGGGGTACTGCGTGAGCATGTTGCCCGCGAGCAGGCCGCCGTTGGAGCGGCCCTCCATGCCGAGGTGCTCGTGCGTCGTGATCCCGCGGGCCACGAGGTCGCGCGCGACGGCGGCGAAGTCCTCGTAGGCGCGGTGGCGGTTCGCCTTGAGCGCGGCCTGGTGCCAGGCGGGCCCGTACTCGCCGCCGCCGCGGATGTTCGCGACGACGTAGACGCCGCCCCGCGCGAGCCAGGCGCGGCCGAGCGCGCCGGAGTACGCGGGCGTGAGCGAGATCTCGAAGCCGCCGTACCCGTACAGCAGCGTCGGCGCGGCTCCCGTGCCGCCGTCGCCCGCGCCCGCGACGAGGTCCGCGCGGCCGACGACGAAGTACGGCACGCGCGTGCCGTCGTCGGACGTGGCGAAGTGCTGGGCGACGGTCATGCCGTCGGCGTCGAAGAACGCGGGGTTGGACTTGACGACCTCCGGTGCACCCGCGTCGCCCGGCCGCTCGCCGAGCGACAGGAGCGAGAGCGTCGTGGGCGTGAGGTAGTCGGTCGTGACGAGCCACAGGTCGTCGGAGTCGACGGGGTCGACGGCTCCGACGGCGACCGTGCCGAGCTCCGGCAGGCCGGGGATCTCCGACCGCACCCACGGCGCGTCCGCGGCCTCCTGCCCGACGGCGCCCCCGGGGCCGGCGGCGTCCGGCGGCGTCAGCACGTGCAGGCGGTTCTTCACGTCGTCGAGCACGTTGACGACGAGGTGGTGGCGTGTCCACGTGGCGCCGGCGAGCGACGTCGTCGCCGTGGGCTCGAAGAGCACGGTGAAGCCGCGGTCGCCCGCGAGGAAGTCGTCGAATCGCGCGACGAGGAGCGAGCCCGCGCGGTACGTCGCGCCTCCGACGGCCCAGTCGTCGCGGAGCTCCACGAGCATCCACTCGCGCCGGACGCCGACCTCGGCGGAGTCGGGCACGTCGATCTTCGTCAGGCGCTGTTCGGGCGTGCCGGTGCGCTCGGCGAGGTAGAGCTCGTCGGCGTAGAACGCCTTGGAGCGGTGCACGAAGTCGCGCTCGAACCCGGGCGTGTGCGACCGCCAGGCGGAGATGTACATGTCCTCGTCGGTGCCCTCGTAGACCGTCACGGCCTCGTCGAGCGGGGTCCCGCGCGTCCAGCGCTTGACCACGCGCGGGTACCCGGACGGCGTGAGCGTGCCCTCGCCGAAGTCGGTGAAGACGTACACGGTGTCGGCGTCGATCCAGCCGAGCGAGCCCTTGGCCTCGGCGCGGTGGAAGCCGCCGTCCTCGGGCGCGACGAACCGCTTCTCGACGAGGTCGAACTCGCGCGTGACGTCGGCGTCGGAGCCGCCGGGGGAGAGCTCGACGAGCGCGTGCCGCCACGGCTCGCCTGCGGCAAGCTGCTCCGGCGTCGGGCGCAGGACGCTCGCGCCGTGCCAGACCCACGACTCGCCCTCGGCCGCGGCGAGCGCGTCGAGGTCGAGCACGGTCTCCCACTCCGGGTCGTCGGTGCGGTAGGACTCGAGCGTCGTGCGGCGCCAGAGCCCGCGCTCGTGCTGCGCGTCGCGCCAGAAGTTGTAGTACCGGTCGCCGATCTTCGAGACCTCGGGGATCTTCGCGTCCGAGTCGAGCACCTCGCGGATCGCGCGCTCGGTCGTGGCGAACTCGTCGGCGGTCTCGAGCGTGTCGGCGACCTCGGCGTTGCGTGCACGGACCCAGGTCAGGGCCTCGTCCCCCTCGACGTCCTCGAGCCACAGGTACGGGTCGTGGGGCGCGCCGTCGTCGGGGAGCGGGGTCTCGGTGGGGCTCTCGGGCGAGAGCGAGGGGCTCGTCGTCTGCTCGGCGGTCATGGTCCCCCACCCTACGGCGGCGGGGGCGATGGTGCGGAGGTCACGAGGGGGCCGGGACCTTGGGCCCCGAACGGCCGCGGGGCCTTGCCGCGCCCAGGGGCTTGTGAAAACATTCACAAGTAGAGAGACCGCTGAAGGAGCCGGGGCAATCCGGCCCCGGCAGCACCCGCGGCCCGACGCCCGGCCCGGCCGGGCACCGGAGGGGACGCATGAGCGCGAAGAGCGCCGGCACGAAGGTCGAGACCCGCACCGAGGACACGCGCACCGCGCACGAGATCGACGTCCTCGTCGAGCGAGCCCGCAAGGCGCTCGACCAGTACATGAGCCTCACGCAGGAGGACGTCGACCGGATCGTCCTCAAGGCCTCGGTCGCGGGCCTGCACCAGCACGGTCACCTCGCGCAGCTGGCCGTCGCCGAGACCGGGCGCGGCGTGTTCGAGGACAAGGCGACGAAGAACATCTTCGCGTGCGAGCACGTGCCCAACTCGATGGCGAACCTCAAGACGGTCGGCATCATCGGCCGCGACGAGCTGACGGGCGTCGTCGAGATCGCCGAGCCGGTCGGCGTGGTGTGCGCCGTGACGCCGGTGACCAACCCGACGTCGACCACCATCTTCAAGTCGCTCATCGCGCTCAAGACGCGCAACCCCGTCGTGTTCGCCTTCCACCCGAGCGCGCAGCGCTCGTCGGTCGAGGCGGCCCGCATCGTGCGGGACGCCGCCGTGGCCGCCGGCGCGCCCGACGACTGCATCCAGTGGGTCGAGAACCCCTCGATCGAGGCGACCAACACGCTCATGCACCACCCGGGCGTCGCGCTCATCCTCGCCACGGGCGGCAACGGCATGGTCCGCGCGGCCTACTCGGCCGGCAAGCCGGCGCTCGGCGTCGGCGCGGGCAACGTCCCCGCCTACGTCGAGAAGAGCGCCGACCTCGGCCGCGCGATCAACGACGTGGTCATGTCGAAGGCGTTCGACAACGGCATGGTCTGCGCGTCGGAGCAGGCGCTCATCCTCGACGACGTCGTCTACGACGACGCGATGCGCGAGCTGGCCCGGCTGCACGCCTACCGCACGACGCCCGCCGAGAAGGCGATGCTCGAGCGCCTCATCTTCGGCGTCGAGGCGAGCGGCACCAACTGCGCCGGCGCGAAGCTCAACCCGAAGGTCGTGGGCAAGTCGCCGGTGTGGATCGCGCGCGAGGCCGGCTTCGAGGTCCCCGACGACACGTCGATCATCCTCGCGGAGATCGACGACGTGGGCCCGCAGGAGCCGTTGAGCCGCGAGAAGCTCACCCCGGTCCTCGCGGTGCTGCGCGCGCGCGACACCGAGCACGGCGTCCGCCTCGCGGAGCGCATGGTCGAGCTCGACGGCCTGGGCCACTCGGCGGCGATCCACACGGCGGACCAGGAGCTCGTCGAGCGCTACGGCGCGCGGGTCAAGGCCGTGCGCGTGCTGTGGAACAGCCCGACGTCGCTCGGCGGCATCGGCGACATCTACAACGCGCTGCTCCCGTCGCTCACGCTCGGCTGCGGCAGCTACGGCGCGAACTCGGTGTCGAACAACGTGTCGGCGGTCAACCTCATCAACGTCAAGCGGATCGGGCGGCGTAACAACAACATGCAGTGGTTCAAGGTGCCCGCCAAGACGTACTTCGAGCCGAACTCGATCCAGTACCTCGCGCAGATGCGCGACGTGCACCGCGTCACGATCGTCACCGACAAGGTCATGAGCCGCATCGGCGTCGTCGACCGCGTGCTCGACGTCCTCGCGCGCCGCGAGGAGAAGGTCGCGATCCAGATCATCGACGCGGTCGAGCCGGAGCCGAGCGTCGGCACCGTGAACCGCGGCGCCGAGTCCATGCGCGACTTCGAGCCGGACACGATCATCGCGATCGGCGGCGGCTCGCCCATGGACGCGGCCAAGGTCATGTGGCTGCGGTACGAGCACCCGGAGATCGAGTTCTCCGACATGCGGGAGAAGTTCTTCGACGTGCGCAAGCGCGCGTACAAGTTCCCCGAGCTCGGGGGCAAGGCGAAGCTCGTGTGCATCCCGACGTCGTCGGGCACCGGCGCGGAGGTGACGCCGTTCGCGGTCATCACCGACCCCGAGACGGGCTTCAAGTACCCGCTCGCGGACTACGCGCTCACCCCGACCGTCGCGATCGTCGACCCCGTGCTCACGGACACCATGCCCGCCAAGCTCGCGGCCGACTCGGGCTTCGACGCCCTCACGCACGCGACCGAGGCGTTCGTCTCCGTCTACGCGAACGACTTCACCGACGGGCTGTGCCTCCAGGCGATCAAGATGGTCTTCGAGCACATCGAGGACTCGGTCACGCAGGGTGCGGCGGCCCCGAAGGCGCGCGAGAAGATGCACAACGCGGCGACCATCGCGGGCATGGCGTTCGGCTCGGCGATGCTCGGCATCGTGCACGCCATGGCGCACACCGTGGGCTCGACCTTCCACCTCGTGCACGGGCGCACCAACGCGGTGCTCCTGCCGCACGTGATCCGCTACAACGGCCAGGTGCCCACCAAGCTCACGAGCTGGCCCAAGTACGAGCGCTACGTGGCCCCGGAGCGGTTCCAGGAGATCGCGAAGCACCTCGGGCTGCCGGCCTCCAGCCCGGAGGAGGGCGTCGAGTCGTACGCGAAGGCGGTCGAGGAGCTGCGCGCCAAGGTCGGCATCGAGCCGACGTTCGCGGCGCAGGGCGTCGACGAGGCGGCGTTCCTCAGCCGCCTCGACGACCTCGCCCTCCGGTCGTTCGAGGACCAGTGCGCCCCGGCGAACCCGCGGATGCCGGTCCTGGAGGACATGCGCGACATCCTCGTCGCGGCCTACCGCGGCAGCAGCCGCGAGGTCGTGCGGGCAGAGCGTCTCGCGGCCCACGAGGGCGCGAGCACCGAGGACGGGCAGGCGGCGACCCCGCCTGCCGAGACCGTGGCGGCCGGCTGACGCGACCCGCGACAGGGACCGACCCCACGAGAACCCGGAGCCCGACGGCGCGAGTCCCCTTCCGCCGTCGGGCTCCGTCGTGCGTGGCCTGTGGAAGACCCTCGAGGGGCGTCGGAACCTCGGTAGGTTCTCCGCTCGCGGGACGTCGGTCCCGCGGCGCGCGACGGCGCGGGTCATGGCGACGGCAGGGGGCCGCATGGTGCACGGACGAGGACGACGCGTGGCGAGGGTCTTCGCCGCGGTGCTGGCGGGAGCCCTCGGGGTGACGCTCGCGGCGTGCACGCCGGACGCGGAGCCGGAGCGGCGCGACCCCGCGGTGTTCGCCGAGATCGACGTGCCACCCGAGCTCGCCCCGCAGGAGGCCGTCGTCGACCAGGTCGGGATCGTGCCCGCCGCGTCCGGGCTGCCGTGGATCGTGAGCGGTGTGCGGACGACGCCGGGCGGTGTGCCGGAGGGCGTGGTCTGGACCCTCGGTGAGAGCGGCGCGGTCGCGGGGGAGCCGGCGGTCCTGGACCTTCCGGGCGTGGTGCGCGACCTCGCGGCCGCGGGCGGGGCGGCGCGCACCGTCCTCGCGGGGAGCACGGGGGAGGACGGGCGGACGGCCGGCTTCCTGCTGACCTCGGCGGACCGCGTGGCGTGGGAACCGGTCCGGCTTCCTCCGGAGATCGTGGACGTCCCGTTGACGCACGTCGCCGAGACGGGCGGGACGGTCGTCGCCCTCGGCGTCGACGCGGACGCGCGGGCCGTCCGAGGAGTGCTCGTCCCGACGTCCGGCGACCCCGTTCCGCTGGTCCTGCCGGACGGTGCGGGAGAGCCGACGGTCGAGGGAGTGGCAGGACGCGGAGAGACGTGGGTCGCCGTGGTCTCCTGGGACGACGAGGTGGGGGACGACGTGGTCGTCACCTATCGCTCCGCGGACTCGGGGACCACCTGGACGACGTCCGACCTGCCCGGTGACGCGCCGCGCGTCGCGGGTGCGGCGACGACCGCGACCGGGTTCGTCCTGACGGGCTCGGTCCGGGAGGCAGGGCTCGGCGGTCCCGTGACGGACGCGGCGGCGTGGTTCTGGGAACCGGGCGACGGTGACGCCTGGGAGTACCTGGACTTCCGCCGCGACGACGCCGGCACCGACGACCAGTCGACCGGACTGTCGGCGCCTGCCGTGGGCGGCGACGATCTCGCGGCCGTCTACTGGGGCGACGAGCTCAGCGCGAGCAGTCTGGTGGTCGAGGTGGAGCCGGGACACATCGCGTCCCAGGGCATGTCCGACGACAACGGAGGGATCGGCTTCGGCGGTCCGTCCGCCTGGGACCCGGACGAGCGTGCGGTGCGGGCCGTCCTCGCCGGGGACGGCGGCGCGTACGTGACCGAGCTCCGCGACGGGCGGTGGCGTCGGCTCGCGACCCTCGCGATGCCTCGGCGCTGGTTCCGGCCGACGGAGGTCGACGCGGGCGACGGGGCGCTCGTGGCGCGTCGCGCGGAGGTCTCGACCGCGGGCGACGGCTGGCGGAGGTGGGTCTCGTCGGCGGTGTACACCGTCGATGGTCGTGCCCTGGTCGAGACGTCGGCGGACGTCCCCTGGACCGGGGAGGACCTCGCCCTGGTCCGCTCCGTGGCCGGGGACGGGAGCGAGGTGACGGTCACGTTCGGCTGGGAGGAGGGCGAGAACGCCGTCACGGTGCGGTCGTGGTTCCGTCCCGCGGGCGGTGGGTGGACGGAGGGTTCCGGCTGGCCGTCCTCCGGGCACGCGGAGATCCACGACGTCCGCGCGGTCGACGGGGGGTGGGTCGCCGTCGGGGTGCGAGCCGACAGCCCTGAGGGCGCGAGCGTGCGGCACGCCGCGGCCTGGCGGTCCGAGGACGGCCTCGTCTGGACCCTCGACGATGGGTTCGAGGGCGGTGACGGTCGGTCCTCCGCGCGGCACGTGTGCCTCCTCGCCGACGGTCGTCCGTGGGTGCTGGGCACGGTCGTCGACGGCGACCGAGAGGTCGACGCGTCCTGGGTCGGCGAGAGCACCGGCTGGGAGCGCGCGGTGATCGACGCGGAGGAGGCGTTCGAGGTCGACGGGTGCGTCCAGGGTGACGGCGACGCTCGGCCCCTGCTCCAGGTGCAGGTCGACGGGCGCTCCGAGCTGCGCGGGACCACGGACGGCACGAGCTTCGAGCTCGTCGGCGCGACGGGTCGAGGCGAGACGTTCGGTCGCGTCGTCCGGGTCGCCGAGGGGTACGCCGCGGTTGGCACGGTCGTCGCGTCGGGCGTGGAACGGTCGGTCCTGTGGTTGTCCGCCGACGCGGAGGAGTGGCAGCAGCTCGTGCTGCCGACGCCCGAGCCGGGAGGTGAGGGGACGGTCCACCCGGACGGGTCGGACGCCGTCGTGACGCTCGCCGGAGAGGGCGGCGTCCGGGCCTGGCGCGTGGGCGACGTCGCTCAGCTCGTCGACGCGGGATGACCGTCGCGTCCCGGACGGACGATGCCTGCCTCGTAGGCGAGGATGACGAGCTGCACGCGGTTGGTCAGGCCGACCTTCGTGAGCAGCGAGCGCACGTGGCTCTTCACCGTCGCCTCGGTGAGGTGCAGCTCGGCGCCGATCTCGCGGTTCGACAGCCCGCGCGCGACGGCGAGCAGCACCTCGCGCTCGCGCGGGGTGGCCGCGCCCAGCCCGGTCCCGGGCTCGCCGTTCCCGTCGGCGGCGTTCCCGTCGGCGTCGTGCCCGAGCGGCGCGAGCCGCGCGAGCTCGACGTACGTCGAGATGATGCGTCCGGTGACGGCCGGGTCGAGCAGCGAGTCGCCCGCGCGGACGCGGTGCACGGCGTCGACGAGCGTCTGCGGGTCCGCGTCCTTCAGGAGGAACCCGGACGCGCCGGCACGCAGCGCGCCGTACACGTACTCGTCGTCGTCGAAGGTCGTCAGGACGAGCGTGCGCACGTCGGCGAGGTCGGGGTCGGCGACGATCCGCGCGGTCGCCTCGATGCCGTCGAGCCGCGGCATGCGCACGTCCATGAGCACGACGTCGGGTCGCAGCGCGCGTGCCATCGTCACCGCGGTCTCGCCGTCCCCGGCCTCGCCGACGACGGTCACGTCGGGCTCGTTGTCGAGGATCATGCGCAGGCCCAGGCGGATCGTGGACTGGTCGTCGACGACGACGACGCGGACCGGGGGGAGCGTGGCGGCCCCGCTCCCGTCGGCGCCCGGCACCGGGGCGGTCACGCCGGCTCCCGGGGGATGCGTGCCTCGACGGTCCAGCCGCCGCGCCCGTCCGGGCCGGCGACCAGTGCGCCCCCGGCCGCGAGCGCGCGCTCGCGCATGGAGGTCAGGCCGTGCCCCTGGCGTCCCGCGGTGCTCGGGAGGGGCGGACCCGGGTCGTGGACGCGCAGGCGCAGGTCGGCGCCGTCGTCGGTCACGGCCACGGTGACCTCGGGGGCGAGCGAGTGGAGCAGCACGTTGGTCAGGGCCTCCTGGACGATGCGGACGACGGCGAGCCCGGACTCGGCGCTCGTCGTCGGCCACGGGCGGGGGAGCGTGAGGTCGACGTCGCGGCCCGCGTCGCGCAGCCGTCGAGCGGCCGCGCGCAGTTCGTCGGGCGCGCGGGCGCCGTCCGGCGTCGGTGCGAGGGCCGCCGTCCCGCCGTCGGTCTCGGTGCCGCGGCGCAGCACCTGCACGACCGAGCGCATCGCGGTCAGCGCCTGCTTGCCCTCGTCGCTGATCCAGCGCACCGCCTCGGCCGGGGCCTCGGGTTGGTTGGCCGCGACGCGGTCGGCGGCCTGCGCCCGGACCACGATCGCGGACATGTGGTGCGCGACGACGTCGTGCAGCTCGCGCGCGATGCGCGTCCGCTCGGCGAGCACGGCGCGCTCGGCGAGCTCCGCCTGGAGGGCCTGGAGCTCGGCGTTGCGCTCGCGCAGCCGCTCGGACGTCAGCGCGAGGCGACGGAAGAAGTAGCCGGCCGCGACCGCGCCCAGGACGAGCGCGAGGGCGAGCAGCACGTCCGACGGCGACTGGGCGAGCCCGATCCATCGTGGGGAGAAGGGCACCGGGGGGAAGGTCAGGTGGGGGCGATCCCAGAGCTGCGTCGCGTAGGCGGAGAGCCCGCCCGCGAGGCCGGCGAGCGCCCACGGGACGGCGCCCGAGCGGGTCGCGGCGAACCCCGCGACGAGGAGCGGGAGGAGCTCGAACGGCGTCTGCATCGGCCACGGCAGGGCGAGCGGATAGAGCATCGCCGTCGCCCAGAAGAGCGGCCCCGGCACGACCCGGCGCAGGGCGAGGGTCAGGACGATCCACAGCCCCGCCACGCGGTACGAGTCGGGGTGGCGGGGGTACCAGTAGTCCCCGTTCTCCATCACGGTGATGACACCGAACCACACGAGGCCCGCGACGAGCGCGGTCCCGAGGTCCTGCGCCCACACGGGCAGACGGGTGAGCCGGTGCACCCGTCCACGGTAGCCGGGTGCCCGTACGGACGGCACCGCCCGGGGGCCGAGGTCGGGCGACCTGGGCTCAGCCCCAGGGCGGAGCCGCGTCGGGCCGGGGGCGGACCCGGGACGCGCGGGTGCGCCGGACGGCGGGGGTCGAGGTGCCGCCGACGGGTCGATGTGGCGAGGGACCGCCGCGGGCGAGCCTCGAGGCATGACCACGACACCGCTTCGCCCCGCCCGTCCCGCCCGCCACGTCCCCGGCCGTCCCGGTCCCCGTCGCGTCGCCCGCACCGTGGCCGGCGTCCTCGCCGTCGGGGCGCTCGGTGCGGCGGGGGCGCTCACGTACCTCACCGTGACGCGCGACGGCGGTGGCGCCGCCGTGGCCGACCCCTCGCCGTCGCTGCGCCCGCAGGCCGCGACCGGGCTCGACCCGGAGCTGGAGCGCCGCTTCGACGCGGCACGCGCCGCCGCGGACGCCGACGGCGTCGAGCTCACCCTGACGTCCGGGTGGCGCACGGCGGCCGAGCAGCAGGAGCTCGTGGACGCGGCGCTGGAGCGCTACGGCTCGGCCGAGGAGGCGCACCGCTGGGTGCTGCCGCCCGAGTCGTCCGAGCACGTCGCGGGGCTCGCGATCGACGTCGGGCCGACGGACGGCGCGCTGTGGCTCGAGCAGCACGGGGCCGAGTTCGGGCTGTGCCGCACGTACGCGAACGAGCTGTGGCACTTCGAGGCTGCGACCGAGCCCGGCGGCACGTGCCCGCCGATGCACGACGACGCGTCCCACGGTTGGGAGTGACCGCCCGCCGCCCGGGGTCACGACCCGAGTGCGGCCTCCTGTCGCTGGAGCCCCGCCAGGATCAGGCGGGTGGTCTCCTCCGGGAGCTCCTGCTGGATCCAGTGGCCGCAGTCCAGCTCCACGACCTCGACGTGCGGGACGAACGCCTCGAGGTTCGGCGCCCTCATGACCGTGTCCCGTGCGCCCGCGCCGTCGACCGCCTCGCCGCCCACCTCGTCCCCTCGTACCGACCCTGAGCGCGCGACGACCTCGCGGGAGCGGACCCGCACCGCCGACGAGGGCGGCGGATGTCGGCGGTCCGCGCGATGATGTGCGGGTGAGCGAGAGCACCCCCGCGACGTCCGCCCCGACCACCCCGACCGTGACGGACGAGGAGGTCCCCACGGCCACGTCCGCCGCCGAGCTCGACGAGGCCGCCGCGCAGCGACGCTGGGCCGAGCTCGTCGCGCAGGTCGAGGCCGACCAGCGCGCGTACTACGAGGAGGACCAGCCCGTCTCCTCGGACGCCGAGTACGACGCGCGGATGCACGAGCTCCAGGCGCTCGAGGCCGCGCACCCCGCCCTCCAGTCGCCCGAGTCGCCCACCCAGCGCGTCGGGGGCCGCGCCGCGGCGGGCTTCGCGACGGTCCAGCACCTCGAGCCGATGCTGTCGCTCGACAACGCGTTCAGCGAGGAGGACCTCGCCGCGTGGGCGGCGCGCGTGCACCGCGACCTCGGCGTCGCGGAGGACGCGGCGGTCGACTACCTGTGCGAGGTGAAGATCGACGGCCTCGCCATCGCGCTGCTCTACGAGAAGGGCCGGCTCGTCCGGGCGGCCACGCGCGGGGACGGGCGCACGGGCGAGGACGTGTCCGCCAACGTGCGGACGATCGAGAGCATCCCGCAGCGCCTCGGCGGCGACCCGGCGACCCACCCCGACGTCATCGAGATCCGCGGCGAGGTCTTCATGGGCGTCGCGGACTTCGCCGCGCTCAACGAGAAGCTCGTCGCCGCCGGGCAGGACCCGTACGCCAACCCGCGCAACACCGCGGCCGGGTCGCTGCGGCAGAAGGACCCTGCCGTCACGGCGAGCCGCAACCTGCGGATGTACGCGCACGGGGTGGGCGCCCTGCAGTGGGAGGCGGGCGAGCACGCCGAGCTCGCGCGCCAGTCCGACGCGTACGCGCTGTTCGCGCAGTGGGGCGTGCCCGTCTCGCCGCACAACCGGGTGGTGCACGGGCTCGACGAGGTGATGGAGCGCATCGCGTACTTCGGGGAGCACCGCCACGACATCGAGCACGAGCTCGACGGGATCGTCGTCAAGGTCGACGAGCTCGCCCTCCAGCGCCGGCTCGGCGCCACGAGCCGCGCGCCCCGGTGGGCCATCGCCTACAAGTACCCGCCCGAGGAGGTCAACACGCGCCTGCTCGCGATCCAGGTCGGCGTGGGCCGCACGGGCCGCGCGACCCCCTACGCGGTCATGGAGCCGGTGAAGGTCGCCGGCAGCACCGTGCGCCAGGCGACCCTCCACAACCAGGACGTCGTGCGGGCCAAGGGCGTGCGCATCGGCGACATGGTCGTGCTGCGCAAGGCCGGCGACGTCATCCCGGAGATCCTCGGGCCCGTCGCGGCGCTCGCGGACGACGGCTACCCGCGCGAGGACTTCGTCATGCCCGCCGACTGCCCGGAGTGCGGCACGCCGCTGCGCCCCATGAAGGAGGGCGACGTCGACCTGCGCTGCCCCAACGCCGAGTCGTGCCCGGCCCAGGTGCGAGGCCGCGTCGAGCACATCGGCTCGCGCGGCGGCCTCGACGTCGAGGCGCTCGGCGAGGTCACCGCCGCCGCGCTCACCCAGCCCTACGAGCCGGCCGAGCCCCCGCTGCGCACCGAGAAGAACCTCTTCGGCCTCACGGTCGAGCAGCTCGCGCCGATCAAGGTCGTCGTGCGCGACCCGGAGACCGGCCTGCCCCGGCCGTACGAGGGCGTGGGGGAGTCGGGAGAGGTCCCGATGTCCGACGGCTCGGTGCTGCTCGCCAAGGTCGTCCGACCCTTCCAGAAGGTCGCCGCGCGCACCTACCCGCCGGGGTTCGAGGACGCGACGCCGGCCGAGCGCCGGGCTGCGGGCGTCCGCAAGGACTACCCGGTGTACGGGCCGTCGAGCACGGCGCAGACCCTCGTCGACGAGCTGCGGCTCGCGAGGACCAAGGACCTGTGGCGCATCCTCGTGAGCCTCAACATCCGGCACGTCGGCCCCGTCGCGGCGCGCGCGCTCGCGGACTGGTTCGGGTCCCTGGACGCCATCGAGGAGGCGATCCGTGACGGGGGCCGCGAGGCGCTCGCGGCGGTCGAGGGCGTCGGGCCCGTCATCGCCGACGAGGTGATCGCCTGGCTCGAGGTCGGTTGGCACCAGGAGATCGTCGACCAGTGGAAGCGGGACGGGGTGCGGTTCTCCATCCCGGGGCATCCCGGTCCGGGCGCCCGGCAGGCACCCACCGGACCGCTCGCGGGACTCACCGTCGTCGTCACGGGGTCGCTCGAGGGCTTCAGCCGCGAAGGCGTCAAGGAGGCGGTGATCGCGGCGGGCGGCAAGTCGTCGGGGTCGGTCTCGAAGAAGACCGACTACGTCGTCGTCGGAGCGAACGCGGGCTCGAAGGAGGCCAAGGCCCGCGACCTCGGCCTGCCGATCCTCGACGAGGAGGGCTTCGTCGCGCTGCTCGCCGGCGGGCCGGACGCCGTCGCCGACCGCGTCGGAGGCGACGCGTCCGGCGCGGCCGACGAGGCAGGTTCCGGCGCGGACGGCTGAGGAGGCCGACGCGCCACGACGTCGCGAGGGTGGATCAGGGCGTCGACGGGCGTCGGGCCACGACCTCCTGCAGCCGCGCGACGCCGTCGGGCGGGACGGGCAGCGACGGGCCGCGCGGGGGTGCGGTCGGCACGCCGAGCAGGTTCGCGAGCGCGTGGAACCCGCTCACCGGGCGCAGCGAGGCCAGGACGTCCGTGAGGTCGCGCAGCCAGTCCACGACCTGGGCGTCGGGCGCGGTGCCCCCGGCCCGGGCGCGCCGCAGCGCGACGTACTCGGCGGGCACGAGCGCGGCGAGACCGGTGTGCCAGGCGTCGGCCGCCTCGGCGCCGCCGACGATCGCGGGGTCGCCGCTGAGCCCGACGCTCAGGCCGAGCCCCGCCGTCGCCGCGCGCAGCGCCGCGACCCGGCCGGTCGGCCGCGCCGGCGTGGACGCCGGGTCCTTGACGGCCGCGACGGTCGTGGTGCGCGCGAGGTGGCCGAGCGCCTCGGGCGTGAGGTCGTACGTCGTCTGGACGCTCCGGTTGTAGTAGCAGACCGGCAGGTCGACGGTCCCGGCCACGGCCTCGAACACCGCCACGACCTCGTGCTCGTCGAGCGGCAGGTAGGAGAACGGCGCGAGCACGAGCCCGTCCGCCCCGCAGTCACGCGCCGCGCGGGCACGCGCCAGGACCTCGCGCGTGGACGCGCCGCTCACGGCGACGTGCACGGGGACGCGCGGCGCGCCGGGCGCCGAGCCCGCCGCGACGGCGGCGCGCACGACGGCGTCGCGCTCGTCGGGCGTGAACGTCACGCCCGCGCCCGACGACGCGAGGACGACGACGCCGTCGACCCCTGCCCGCGCCGCACCGTCCACGAGGGCGGCGAGCGCGTAGGGGTCGGGTGCGTCCGATGGGGTGAGCGGGGTGATCGGGTAGGCGAGGAGCCCGCAGAACGAGGTCACGTGCCGGGTGGAGGGACCGGGGCGCGCGTCGAGCGTCAGCGGCTCGCCCAGAGGATGCCGCGCTCCACGATGGTGCGGACGGGCGGGACCTCGAGGTCGGCGAGCTGGTGGCCGGCTGCGCACACGAAGATGCGGCCGGCACCCCAGCGGCGCGTCCACACGGCGGGGGAGACGACCGGCTCGTGCCACGGGTCGCCGTCGCGCGGGACGATGGTCGTCGTCGCGAGGACCTCGTTGTACGAGTCGGCGAGCACCCAGTACTGCTCGGAGTGCAGCGAGATCGAGTCGATGCCCGCGACGATCGGGTGGTCCGCGTGCTCCGGCGCGATGTCGATCGTGTGGTCGATGAGGTCGTGCGCGTGCGCGGCGAACTGCCCGCCCACCATCTGCAGGTAGTCGGTCGCGAGGCGGAACGAGTCCACGATTCCGCCGTGCCAGCCGGCGAACCCGGTACCGTTCGCGATCGCGGTGCGCAGCCCGCGCATCTCGTCGGGCAGGATCTCGCCCATCGTCCAGCACTGCACGACGAGGTCCAGGCTCGCCATGAACTCCTCGTCGGCGTACGACTCCAACGATCCCTCGAGCGTCACGTCGTACCCGGACGCCTCCAGGAACGGGACGAACAGCTCCGCCGCCTCCTCGGGTGCGTGCCCGGGCCAACCGCCCCGGACCACGAGCGCTCGACGGTCCCGCTCGGTCATGACTCCTCCTCGTGCCTCGTCACACTCGTCGCGCCCGCATGTCGCGGGCAGCGGCCCCCGGCGACCGCGCTCAGGCGATGAGCGCGTCGATCGCTGCGGGCGAGAGTACGTGATCCACGGCCATGGCGCTCGCACCGAGCACGCCGGCCTGGCCACGCGCCTGCGACGTGACGATACGCAGGTGCTGCGTCGCGAGGGGGAGCGACCGCTGGTACACGATCTCGCGGATGCCCGCGATCAGGTGCTCGCCGGCCTCGGCGACGATGCCGCCGATGACGATGAGCGACGGGTTGAGGAGGCTCACGCACGCCGCGAGCACCGAGCCGATGTCGCGTCCCGCCTGGCGGACGGCCTGGCTCGCGGTGAGGTCCCCGCCACGGACGAGGGTGACGACGTCGGCGCTGTTCGTCGCGTCGAGGCCCGCGGCGGCGAGCGCGGCGGCGACCGCCTGTCCGCTCGCGACGGCCTCGAGGCACCCGACGTTCCCGCAGCGGCACGGGACGTCGGCCGCGCTCGGGACGGCGACGTGGCCGATGTCCCCGGCGGCGCCCTGCGCGCCGCGCCGCAGCTCGCCGTCGGCGATGATGCCGGACCCGATGCCGGTGGCGACCTTGACGAACAGCATGTCGGTCACGGCGGGCCAGGCGGTGCGGTGCTCGCCGAGCGCCATGATGTTCACGTCGTTGTCCACGAGGACCGACGCGTTGAACCGCTTCTGCAGGATGCCGGCGACGTCGACGTCGTCCCACGCGGGCATGATCGGCGGGTTGATGGGCCGACCGGACGAGTGCTCGACGGGCCCGGGCAGACCGACGCCGACGCTCACGAGGTCGTCGAGGCTCCGCCCGGTCGTCGCGACGAGCTTCTCGCCCGTGTCCGCGACCCACGACAGCACCACGTCGGGGCCGTCCGCGATCGCGAGCGCGGCGTCGGTCTCGGCGAGCACGTTGGACGCGAGGTCGGTCACGGCGAGGCGGGCGTGCGTCGCACCGAGGTCGACGGCGAGCACGATGCGCGCCTCAGGGCTGAAGGCGAAGGTCACGGGCGGTCGCCCGCCGGTCGAGCTCGCCTCTCCCGCGGGGGCGATGAGGCCCGCCGACATGAGGAGGTCGATCCGGGCGGCGATGGTGGATCGCGCCTGCCCCGTGATCGCTGCGAGGTCCGCGCGCGTGCGCGGCTGACCGTCCCGGAGCAGCTGGAACATGTCGCCGGCGCCGGTCGGGCGCGGCGCGAACTTCAGCAGTTCCTCCATGGGCACAGTGAATCACGGAGCCTCTCGTCGGTCGTCCGTACGTGCCGGACGAGTCATCGGCTTTTGCTTGACGATCGCCAAAAGGTACCCTACTGTCCCCTCCCAAGGCGACACGGACGTCGTCGGAAGTTGTGGAGACCCGAGGAAGGGTCTCCCGTCCGGGCGAACACCCGCCCCACCTGCTCGTGCAGACCCCGACCCCCAGCCGACTTCTCGGTGGTTCGGCTCGTCAGCCGCCCGTCGTGCCACCCGTCGACCTGACGCGTCGAGCACCGTCCGCCCGCAGCATGGGAGCGTTCCCTCGCCCCGACAGCGCTTGTCCACTTTTGCTGGTAACGAAGTTGTAACGGCAGCAAAAGGCTGCGATCTTATGATTGACCGTCGTCAAAAGGTCGGCTAGGTTCACCGCATGGTCACCGCAGACCCTCCCCAGCCGCTCCTGCAGATGCAGGGCATCGTCAAGGTCTTCCCCGGGGCTCGAGCGCTCGACGGCGTCGATCTCGAGATCCTCCCCGGAGAGGTCCACTGCCTCCTCGGGCAGAACGGCGCCGGCAAGTCCACCCTCATCAAGGTGCTCGCCGGTGCCCACCAGCCCACCGAGGGTCAGATCCTCCTCGACGGCGAGCCCATCACCATCTCCGACCCCGTCGCCGCGCTGAAGCACGGCGTCGCGACCATGTACCAGGAGCTCGACGTCGTCGACGGCCTGACCGTCGCGGAGAACGTGTACCTCGGGCACGAGCTCGCGACGCTCGGGTTCTCCCAGCGCCGCGAGGCCGTGCGCCAGACGCGGGCCATCCTCAAGCGGCTCGGCCACAGCGAGATCTCCCCGAACCAGGAGGTCGAGCGGCTGTCGGCCGCGGGCAAGCAGATCGTCTCCATGGCGCGGGCGCTGTCGCACGACGCGCGCGTCATCATCATGGACGAGCCGTCCGCGGTGCTCGACTCCGAGGAGGTCGGCAACCTCTTCCGCGTGGTCAAGGAGCTGACCAAGGCCGGGGTCGCCGTCGTCTACATCTCGCACCGTCTCGAGGAGATCCGCGAGATCGGCGACCGCATCACGGTGCTCAAGGACGGCCGGACCGTCGCGCAGAACCTCCCGGTCTCCGAGACCCCGACGGCGAAGCTCATCACCCTCATGACCGGGCGCTCGGTCGAGTACGTCTTCCCCGACTCCCAGGAGCTCGCCGCCGACGCACCCGTCGTGCTCGACGTCGAGGGCCTGTCCCTGCGGGGCACGTTCGAGGACGTGTCGCTCCAGGTGCGCGCCGGGGAGATCGTCGGCCTGGCGGGCCTGGTGGGCGCCGGGCGCTCGGAGATCATCGAGACGATCTACGGGGCTCGGCGCGCGACGGCGGGCACGGTCCGGGTGGACTCGAAGCGGCTTCGCGCCGGCTCCGTGGCCTCCGCCGTGGACGCCGGGATCGGGCTCGCGCCGGAGGAGCGCAAGAGCCAGGGTCTGCTCCTCGACGAGCCCGTCTACCGCAACGTCACCCTCTCGACGTTCGCCCGCTTCGCGCGCGGCGGCTTCCTCGACGAGGGCGCGGAGCGCAAGGCGGCCAAGGAGCAGGCCGACTCGCTCGAGCTGCGGCCCGCCGGCGTCGACCGCGCGATCCGCACGCTCTCGGGTGGCAACCAGCAGAAGGCGATGCTCGCCCGCTGGCTGGTCCACGGCTGCCGCGTGCTGCTCCTCGACGAGCCGACGCGCGGCGTCGACGTCGGGGCGCGCGCCGAGATCTACGCCCTCATCCGCAGGCTCGCCGACGAGGGTGCCGCCGTCGTCGTCGTGTCCAGCGAGATCCCCGAAGTCCTCGGCCTCGCCGACCGCGTACTCGTCGTCTCCGAGGGTCGCGTCGTGCACGAGGGGCCCTCGAGCTCCATCGACGAGCACCAGGTGCTCGACATGGTCATGGAAGGAAGTGTCGCGTGAGCGAGCAGCAGGTGTCGGCCTCGATGCCGACGGACAAGCCGGACGCCGACGAGTCGGCCCGGGTCGAGAAGGCCGCGAGCGAGCGCCGCCGGGCAGGATTCATGTCCGGGGCGGCAGGTCGGAACATCGGCCTGGTCCTCGCGCTGATCCTCCTGTGCGTCCTGGGCTTCGCGACGGCGGGTGAGCGGTTCGCGAGCGTCAGCAACCTGATGACCATCCTCAGCCTCGGCTCGGTCACCGGCGTCCTGGCCATCGGCATGACGTTCGTCATCACGACGGGCGGCATCGACCTGTCGGTCGGCTCCGTGCTCGGGCTCTCCTCCGTGTGGGCGACGACGCTCGCCACCCAGTCGTACGGCTGGGTCGTCATGGTCATCTGTGCGCTCGCGGTCGGCCTCGGCGCCGGGTTCCTCAACGGCCTGATCATCGCCTACGGGCGCGTCGTGGCGTTCATCGCGACGCTCGCGATGCTCGTCGCGGCGCGCGGCCTCGCCGAGCTCATCGCCCAGAAGCGCACGCAGATCGTCAACGTCGCGGAGTTCAACGACATCTTCCGGGGCAACCTCCTCGGGGTCCCGAAGATCGTCTGGATCTTCGCGATCGTCGCCGTGCTCGGCTGGTTCCTGTTCAACCGCACGACGTTCGGACGCCGGACGGTCGCGGTCGGCGGCAACCCCGAGGCCGCGCGCCTCGCGGGCATCAAGGTCAAGCGGCACCTCATGTACGTGTACGCGCTCTCGGGCCTCACCGCCGGCATCGCCGGGGTCATGATCCTCGCTCGCACGAGCGCCGGCTCCTCGACCAACGGTCTGCTCCTCGAGCTCGACGTGATCGCCGCGGTCGTCGTCGGCGGCACGCTCCTGGCAGGCGGACGCGGATCGATCGTCGGCACCGTCCTGGGCGTGCTCATCTTCACGACGCTCACCAACGTCTTCATCATCAACAACGTCGACAGCTCGGTCCAGCAGATCGCCAAGGGCGCGATCATCGTCGGTGCGGTCCTGCTCCAGCAGCGCATCGCACGGCGGACCACCTAGCCCGTCGCACTCCCCAGCCATTCCTCGTACGACCCACGACACCACTCACCCCCACAAGTTCCGCAGAGTTCCTCCCGCAGGACAGCATCGAAGGAGATCCCATGTCCGCACGCACCACCCTGCGCCGCCGCTTCATGATCGCGACGGTCTCGGCCGCCTCGATCGCGCTGATCGCCACGGCCTGCACGTCCAACACCCCGACCACCGAGGACACCGCGGACGGCGACGGAGGCGGCAGCAGCAACGAGGCCGTCTCCGACAACGACGCCCCGGGCGACCCGATCGTCATCGGCTTCTCGGCCCCCGCTGCCGACCACGGCTGGATGGGCGCCATCACGACCGCGGCCGAGGCCGAGGCCGCGGAGTACGAGGACGTCGAGCTCCGCGTCGCGGACGGGACGAACGACGTCAACGTCCAGATCAGCCAGATCGAGGGCTTCATCAACGACGGCGTGGACGCGATCGTGCTCCTGCCGTTCGACGGCGCCGCGCTCACCGAGGTCGCGACCAAGGCGATGAACGCCGGGATCCCGGTCATCAACGTCGACCGCGAGTTCTCGAGCCCGTTCGCGGCCCGGGCCACCGTCCTCGGCGACAACTACGGCATGGGCGTGAGCGCCGGCCAGTACATCTGCGAGCAGCTCGGGGACAACCCCGACGCGGTCGTCGCGGAGATCGCGGGCATCGACTCGCTCCCGCTCACGCAGGACCGCAGCCAGGGCTTCGAGGACGCGCTGTCCGACTGCGGCCTCGACGTCGACAACCGCGTCGCGGCCGACTTCACCGTCCAGGGCGGCGAGGCCGCGACGGCGAACCTGCTCCAGGCCGCGCCGAAGATCGACGCCATCTGGAACCACGACGACGACCAGGGCGTCGGCGTGCTCTCCGCGATCGAGAACGCGGGCCGCGACGAGTTCTTCATGGTCGGCGGCGCCGGCTCGAAGCAGGTCATGGAGCACATCAAGGCCGGCGACTCCGTCCTCCAGGCGACCGTCGTCTACCCGTCGACCCAGGCCGCGGACGGCATCAAGCTCGCCCGCCTCGTCGCGCACGAGCGCAGCATGAGCGACCTCGCGTCGTCCGGCGTCCCCCGCACGATCCAGCTCTTCGCGCCGGTCGTGACGAAGGACAACGTCGACCAGTACCTGCCCACGGCGTTCCAGTCCTGACGGGCCGCTGACGCCCGTCGTCAGCACGCAGCACGAAAGCACGCGGACCACGCCCACGGTCCGCCCGGGACGACCCCGGCCGGACCGTGGGCGTGCTCACGTCACGCGCAGGAACATGCGCACGGAAGGAACGTCATGGCAGGAAACGACGGCGCGCAGCTCGGCGTCGGCATGGTCGGGTACTCGTTCATGGGGGCAGCGCACTCGCAGGCCTGGCGGACTGCCCCCCGGTTCTTCGACCTCCCTCTCGACCCGCGCATGCGGGTGCTCGGCGGCCGCAACCCGGAGGCGCTGGCCGCCGCCGCCCAGCGGCTCGGCTGGGAGTCCACCGAGACGAGCTGGCAGGCGCTCGTCGCGCGGGACGACGTCGACCTCGTCGACGTGTGCACGCCCGGCGACACGCACGCCGAGATCGCGATCGCGGCGCTCGAGGCCGGCAAGCACGTGCTGTGCGAGAAGCCGCTCGCCAACACGGTCGCCGAGGCGGAGAAGATGGTCGAGGTGGCCGAGGCCGCGGCCGCGCGCGGCCAGGTCGCGATGGTGGGCTTCACCTACCGCCGCGTGCCGGCCATCCAGCTCGCGCGCCAGCTCGTCGTCGACGGCCGGATCGGGACCGTGCGCCACGTCCGCGCGCAGTACCTCCAGGACTGGATCGCGGACGAGAACGCGCCGCTGTCGTGGCGGCTCGACAAGTCGAAGGCCGGAAGCGGGGCGCTCGGCGACATCGGCGCCCACGTCATCGACCTCGCGCAGTTCATCACCGGCGAGAAGATCACGAGCGTCTCGGGACTGCTCGAGACCTTCGTGACGGAGCGTCCGGTCGCGACGGAGTTCGCGGGGCTGTCCGGCCAGGGCGGCACCGAGCGCGGGCCCGTCACCGTGGACGACGCGGCGGTGTTCCTCGCCCGGCTGTCCGGCGGGGGCATCGGGACCTTCGAGGCCACGCGCTTCGCGTACGGCCGCAAGAACGCGATCCGCCTCGAGATCAACGGCTCGAAGGGGTCGGTCGCGTTCGACTTCGAGGACATGAACGTCCTGCACTTCTTCGACGCCGCGGACGACGCGGTCGTCGCCGGCTTCCGGCGCATCGTCGTCACGGAGCCGGAGCACGCGTACGTCGCGCACTGGTGGCCCGCGGGTCACGGGCTCGGGTACGAGCACGCCTTCACGCACCAGGCGGTCGACCTCGTCGAGGGGATCGCCTCCGGGACGCACCCGGCGCCGACCTTCGCGGACGGCCTCGTGGTGCAGCGCGTGCTCGACGCCGTCGAGCGGAGCGCGGCGTCGGGCGGCTGGGTCCAACCGTAGTATCGAGTCCGGGTCGGCCCGCGGGGCGGAGGGTCGACCCGGACACCGGCCCGACGGTGCCGGCCGTTGCAGCGCAGCACGGCCGGCCGGAACCGGCTTGGAGAAAGGAGGCTGGACGCGCCGCGACGGCGCGCATTTAGTACGACGGGCAATCAAAATTGTCGGTCGACAATCCCGGGACGGCGGCCGGCCGATGGCGGCACCCGGCGGAGCGCAGCACTGATTCCCCATCTCGACGAGGAGACCTTGTGAGAAACGTGCTAGGAGGATCGCTCGCCATGAGGCGGACGGTCGCGGCAGCCGCCGCGGCAGCGGTCGCTCTCCCTCTGACCATGGCGGCGGCGACGTCGGCGACGGCCGCACCGGTGCCCACGAGCGTCGCGGCGGCGCCCGTCGTCACGGCCGCGGACACCGAACCCTTCGACGTGCTCGTCTTCAGCAAGACCGGTGGCTTCCGCCACGGGTCGATCCCCGCGGGCATCGCGGCGATCCAGAAGCTCGGTACCGAGAACAACTTCGAGGTCACCGCGACCGAGGACGCGGGCGCGTTCACGGACGCGAACCTCGCGCAGTACGACGCCGTCGTGTGGCTGTCCACGACCGGTGACGTGCTCAACGACGACCAGCAGGCCGCGTTCGAGCGGTACATCCAGAACGGGGGCGGGTACGCGGGCATCCACGCGGCGTCCGACACCGAGTACGACTGGCCCTGGTACGGCGGGCTGGTCGGCGCGTACTTCAGCGCTCACCCCCAGAACCAGACCGCGACCGTCAAGGTCGAGGACCACGTCCACGAGTCGACGGCGCACCTGCCCTCGCGGTGGGAGCGGTTCGACGAGTGGTACAACTTCCGCACGAACCCGCGTGACACGGTGCACGTGCTCGCGAGCCTCGACGAGACCACGTACAACGCGGGCAGCGGCGCGATGGGCGCCGAGCACCCGACGGCGTGGTGCCAGGTCTACGACGGCGGCCGCTCCTGGTACACCGGCGGTGGCCACACCGACGAGTCGTACGCCGACCCGGCCTTCCTCCAGCACCTGCTGGGCGGCATCCAGACGGCCGCAGGCGCCGTGGCGTCGGACTGCGCGGCGACGCAGTCCGCGAGCTACGAGCAGATCGCGCTCGACGAGGAGACGCGCAACCCGATGGTCCTGGACGTCGCGGACGACGGCACGGTGTTCTACGCCGAGCGTGACGGCCGTGTGCAGGTCATCGACCCGTCGACCAACACGACGCACACCGCGACCACCCTCCCGGTGACCACCGCCAACGAGGACGGTCTGCTCGGGCTCGTGCTCGACCCGGCCTTCTCGGAGAACGGGTGGGTCTACACCTACTGGGCTCCGTCGAACGTCGGCTCCGACGGCCCGCACAACCGGATCTCGCGGTTCGACTTCGACCCGGCCACGGGCACGATCGACCAGGCCACCGAGAAGAAGGTCCTCACCGTCACGACGCAGCGCAACACGTGCTGCCACGCCGGCGGTGACATGGTCTTCGACGAGGACGGCAACCTGATCCTCGCGACGGGCGACAACACCAACCCGTTCGAGTCGGGCGGCTACTCGCCCCACGACGAGCGCGCCGGTCGTCAGGACTACGACGCCCAGCGGTCGTCGGCCAACACCAACGACCTGCGCGGCAAGGTCCTGCGCATCCACCCGGAGGCCGACGGGACGTACACGATCCCCGAGGGCAACCTCTTCGCCCCCGGCACCGAGAAGACGCGTCCCGAGATCTTCGCCATGGGCTTCCGCAACCCGTTCCGCATCGGGGTGGACCCCTACTCGGGCAACATCCTCGTGGGTGACTACGGCCCCGACGCCGGTAGCGCGAGCCCGACGCGTGGCCCGGGCAACACGGTGGAGTGGAACGTCGTCAGCGAGCCCGGCTTCTACGGCTGGCCGTACTGCACGGGCGCGAACGCGGACTACCTCAAGTACAACTTCGCGACCGGCCAGTCCGGCGCGGCGTTCAACTGCGACGCCGGCCCGGTCAACCAGTCCCCGAACAACACGGGTCTGACCCAGCTGCCCCCGGCCATCGAGGCCGAGATCTGGTACAACTACGCCGGCAACCCGGACTTCCCGGAGATCGGCGGCGGCGGTGCGCCCATGGGCGGCCCCGTCTACCAGTTCGACCCCGAGCTCGACTCCGACGTCCAGTGGCCCGAGTACTGGGACGGCAAGGCGTTCCTGGGCGAGTGGAACCAGGGCAAGCTGTACTCGGTCCAGCTCGACGGGGAGAACCGCGACGACATCGTCGACGTCAACCGCGTCCTGCCCAAGATCTTCGACCCGAGCGCCGGGTTCGACCGTGCGATGGACTTCGACTTCGGTCCCGACGGCGCGCTCTACGTCGTCGACTGGGGCTCGGGCTTCGGCGGCGACAACGACTCGAGCGGGATCTACAAGGTCAACTACGTCAAGGGCAACCCGTCGCCGATCGCGCGGGCGAGCGCCGACGTGACGAGCGGTCACGCGCCGCTGACGGTGCAGTTCTCCTCGGAGGGCACGCGCCACCCGTCCGGAGACGCGCTGGCCCTCCAGTGGACGTTCGGCGACGGCTCGGAGCCGTCGACCGAGGCCAACCCGGTCCACACCTACACGGAGAACGGCTCGTACACGGCTCAGCTCGTGGCGACGGACTCCCAGGGCCAGACGGGGGTCGCGAACGTGTCGGTCGTCGTCGGCAACGACGCGCCGACGATCTCCATCACGTTCCCCGACAACGGCGGGTTCTTCCAGTGGGGCGACCAGGTCCGGTACGAGATCGCGGTCGACGACCCCGACGGTGAGGTCGACTGCAGCCAGGTCGAGCTCTCGACGTCGCTCGGTCACGACTCGCACGCCCACCCGATGGACGTGCTCGGCGGCTGCGAGGGCGTCTTCCAGACGGCGCGCGACGAGGGCCACGGCATCGAGTCGAACATCTTCTGGGTGATCGAGGCGTCGTACACGGACGACGGTGGCGCCGCCGGTGCCCCGCTCACCGCGAACGACCTCCAGGTGCTCCAGCCCAAGCTGCTCCAGGCGGAGTTCTTCACCTCCACCGGTCGCCTCGCGAGCTCCACGAGCACGGGTGACCCGGGCGTGCAGCGCGAGACGACGGGCGACACGGCCGGCGGTGGCCAGAACATCGGCTACATCGAGCCGGGCGACTGGTGGGCCTACGACCCGATCTCGCTCTACGGCGTGGACTCGATCGCGCTGCGCGCGGCGTCGCCGAGCAACGCCACGATCTCCATCCGCTGGAACGCTGCCGACGGGCCCGAGATCGGGACCGTGCAGGTGCCCGGCACCGGGGACTGGCAGGTCTACCAGAACGTCTCCGGGACCCTGACCGACGTGCCCGCGGGCACGGGGACGCTCTACTTCGTCCTGACGTCCGGCCAGGCCAACGTCAACTGGCTCGAGTTCGACGGCCGCGGCGTCACGGACAACGAGCGCCCGACCATCGACTCGTTCGAGGTCACCCCGACGACGGGCACCGCCCCGCTGACGGTGACCGCGACGGCGACCGCCTCCGACCCCGAGGACGACGCGATCACCTTCGCGTGGGACGCGGGTCTCGGTGACGGCTTCGCCGACGGGACCGACTCGTTCGAGGTCACGTACGACCAGCCGGGCACGTACCGGCTCCAGGTGCGTGCCTCCGACGAGCGCGGCGCATACTCGGTGGAGTACACGACCGTGACGGTGAAGGCGCCGCAGACCGGGCCGGGGATGTGCTTCTCGGGCCGCTCGGACGACTTCCTCGGGACGGACCTCGACGAGAACCGCTGGTCGGTGCTCAACCGTGACCAGAACCTGGTCGTCCGGGACGGCAAGCTCGTCATCCCGACGACGGCGACCGACTTCTACAGCACGGGCAACACCACGGTGCCGAACGTCGTGCTCCAGGACCTGCCGGACGGGCCGTTCACGGCCACGGCCAAGCTCACGCTGCCGGCTCGCCAGCAGTACCAGCAGGCCGGTCTGGTGATCTGGGAGGACCAGGACAACTACGCCAAGATGGTGCTCCAGGGTCGTTCGCAGTCCGCGGACCCGGCGACCCGGATCTTCCAGTTCATCCGTGAGGAGAACGCCCAGCCGAACGAGGTCAGCGCGTCCAACACGGCGAACCTCGGCGCGGACTACCCGGACACGGTCTACGTCCGGTTCGTCAGCAACGGCGAGAACCTCCAGGCGGCGTACTCGGCCGACGGCGTCGACTTCACGACGATGTCGGAGACCAAGTCGATCGCCGACCTGGAGAACGCGAAGATCGGCCTCGTGTCGCTCAAGGGGAACAACACCACGTCCCCGGTGATCGACGCCGAGTTCGACTGGTTCTCGATCACGCCCGACGACACGGCGTCCGCCCCCGGGCCGGACGACGAGTTCGACGGCACCGCCCTCGACGCGTGCCGCTGGTCGATCGTCCGCGAGGACCCGACCGGCTACCGCGTGGCGGACGGCTCGCTCCAGATCGACACGACCCCGACCGACATCTACGGGACGGGCAACACGGACGTGCCGAACATCATGCTCCAGGAGCAGCCGGGTGACGAGTGGACGATCGAGACCGTCGTCGACGGCTCGGCGTTCGACCGCCAGTACCAGCAGGGTGGTCTGATCGCCTACGCCGACGACGACAACTACGTCAAGCTCGACTACGTGGTCGACAACCAGGCGGGCCAGGCCAAGAACGCCCGGATCGAGCTGCGCAGCGAGGTCGGCGGCGTGGTCCAGAACCCGCAGCCGCAGACGGCGAGCCTCGCCGAGTCGGTCTGGCACCTGCGCCTGACCCGCTCCGGTGACACGTTCACCGGTGCGTACAGCGCGGACGGCGAGACCTGGACCACGTTCGACCAGACCGTGGCGAACACGGCCGCGGCGGACGCCCAGGTCGGTCTCTTCGCGCTCGGTGCGTCGGCCGACACCGGTGCGGCGGCGTCGTTCGACTACTTCCGGGTGGTCGGCGACGAGGTCGAGCCGATCGCGGTGACCATCACCGCGGAGACGCGCTGCATGGCCGGCAAGGTGTTCGTTGCGGTCCGCGCGACGAACGACGACGCGGTCCCGGTCGCGATCACTCTCGAGACCCCGTACGGGTCGAAGGAGTTCGCGGACGTGGCGCCGGGTGCGAACGCCTACCAGTCGTTCGCGTCGCGTGCCACGGGGATCGACGCCGGCACCGTGACGGTGACCGCGACCGACGCCGAGGGGAGGACGTTCTCCGGGACGGCGGACTACGCCGCCCGGGCCTGCTCCTGACAGGTTCCGGCGGGCCGGTGCTCTGAGCACCGGCCCGCCGGGCACCGCGCTCGGCGTGCGGGCGCTCGGCGGACGGGCGGCCCATCGGCCGGGCCGACCGTACGCTGCCCGCACGACGAGCACGACGGGGACCTCCGGGTCTCCGGCCCCGGCGCCCGGGAACGGGCGCTCCGGCCCGGCGCCGGGGCACCCCCGGGGTCCGACGACCGCCGTCGGCCCCGGAGCCACCCACAGACCACGACGAGGTGATGACCCGATGTCCCGAACGTCTGCGCAGCCCAGCGGCACCCGCAGCGGCACCAGCACCCGCACCCGACCCCGCGTCGGGGTGCGCGCTCTTCTCACCGCGGCGCTCGGCGTGCTGCTCGGCGCCGTCGTCGCGCTGCTGGGCGTCGCGGCCCCCGCGGCCGCGCACGGCGGCGACGTCGTGATCTCCCTCGGCACCGACGGGGAGGGCGGCATCTCCGCCAACCTCACCTACAAGATCGACGGGCACCCGGTCGAGGAGTCTGCCGACGTCTCCGTGACCGCGGAGTCCGCCGACGGCGAGACCGTCGGACCGCTCACGCTCTCCTCGGCGTCGGAGGGCGTCGGCTGGTACACGTCCGAGCCCGGCGTCCTGGCCGAGGGCAACTGGACCCTCACCGCCACGATCACCCACCCGGCCGAGGCGACCGCCACCGCGCAGGTCGACGTCGTGCCGCTGCCCGAGCTCGCTCCGGATGCGGCCGACGAGGCCGCGGCCGACGCCGAGGGCGGCGCCGCGGACGGGGCCGACGAGGACGCCGACGCCGCGGCGGACGCGTCCGGTACCGCGGACGACGAGTCGAGCGGGAGCGGCGCGGGCGTGTGGATCGCCGTCGCCGTGGTCGCCGCGCTCCTCCTCGTCGGCGGGTACGTCGTCGTCCGCCGCCGTGCGCGCGCTGCCGCCGCCGAGGCGTCGGACGGCAAGCCCCGATCCCTGTCCAGCACGTCCGCCCGGTGACCCCGGGCGCGATACCGAGAACGACCGAAGGAGACACGACCATGGCACGACCGATCACCCTCTTCACCGGGCAGTGGGCCGACCTGCCGTTCGAGGAGGTGGCGCGGCTCGCGTCCGGCTGGGGCTACGACGGCCTGGAGATCGCCTGCTGGGGAGACCACCTCGACCCGTGGCGCTGGGACGACGACGAGTACGTCCAGGGCAAGCTCGACCTGCTGGCCAAGTACGACCTCAAGGTCTACGCGATCTCGAACCACCTCAAGGGCCAGGCCGTCTGCGACGACCCGATCGACCAGCGCCACCGCGACATCCTCCCCGACGTCGTGTGGGGCGACGGCGACCCCGAGGGCGTGCGCCAGCGCGCCGCCGAGGAGATGAAGCACACCGCGCGCCTCGCGGCGAAGCTGGGCGTGAAGACCGTCGTGGGCTTCACGGGCTCGGCGATCTGGAAGTACGTCGCGATGTTCCCGCCCGTCTCGCAGGAGGCGATCGACGCCGGCTACCAGGACTTCGCCGACCGCTGGAACCCGATCCTCGACGTCTTCGACGAGGTCGGCGTGAAGTTCGCCCACGAGGTGCACCCGAGCGAGATCGCGTACGACTACTGGACGACGGTCCGCACGCTCGAGGCGATCGGGCACCGCGAGGCGTTCGGCCTCAACTGGGACCCGAGCCACATGGTGTGGCAGGACCTCGACCCGGTGAGCTTCCTGTGGGACTTCAAGGACCGCATCTACCACGTGGACTGCAAGGACACGAAGAAGCGGATGCACAACGGCCGCAACGGCCGGATGGGCTCGCACCTCGCCTGGGCGGACCCGCGCCGCGGCTGGGACTTCATCTCGACGGGCCACGGCGACGTGCCGTGGGAGGACGCGTTCCGGATGCTCAACACGATCGGCTACGAGGGCCCCATCTCCGTGGAGTGGGAGGACGCCGGGATGGACCGCCTGGTCGGCGCGCCCGAGGCGCTCGCGTTCGTCAAGAAGTACGCCTTCGACGCTCCGGACGCGGCCTTCGACGCCGCGTTCTCGACCAAGTAGCACGCACAGTCTCCCGCCGGCCGGCTCTGCCGGCCGGCGGGTGGGGGAGAACAGTCCGACACGCCACCGCCCCCGGCCCCTCGACGGCCGGGGGCGGTGGCGTGCCCGCGTCCGGGTCGCGTCCGTCGTCCCGTCGCGCGTCGTCGTCCGCGTCGTCGCTGGCTGCGGCCGTGTGATCCTTCACATTTGTTTCGTGGCTTGGGTTATCTAACCGTGACGATCAATGTTCGGCTTTTGCTTGACGCTCGACAGAAGTGGCCCTACGTTGTCATCCATGCGAGCCGACGACGTCGCGCAGGACGTGCGCACCCCGGTGCTGGACCCGGGTGCCCACCTCCCCGGAGCGACCACGACAGGGGCCCCTGCCGCCCGGACGACCTTCCCCGCCAGCGCGCCCGACGCGGGCGGTCTGCCGGCCTCCGGCTATCGCGCGGGGATCCTCGGCGCCGGGTTCATGGGCGGCGTCCACGCGCGGGCCGTGCGCACCGGCGGCGGCCGGGTCGTCAGCGTCGCGGCCGCCGACCTCGACATCGCCCGCGCGGCCGCGCCGGGGCTCGGGGCCGAGCGCGCCGTCGCCACCGCCGAGGAGCTGCTCGCCGACCCCGAGGTCGACGTCGTGCACGTGTGCACGCCCAACCACCTGCACGTGCCCCTCGCGCGCGCCGCGCTCGCGGCGGGGAAGCACGTGGTGTGCGAGAAGCCGCTCGCGACCGACGTCGAGGGCGCGGTCGAGCTCGCGGGGCTGGCCGCCGAGGCCCGCGCGGCGGACGGCCGGGTCGCCGTCGTGCCGTTCACCTACCGGTTCCACGCGATGGTGCGCGAGGCGCGCGAGCGTGTGCGCCGCGGCGAGGTCGGCACCATCTCGCTCGTGCACGGCTCGTACCTGCAGGACTGGCTCCTGCGGGAGTCCGACGACAACTGGCGCGTCGACCCCGCGCTCGGCGGCGCGAGCCGGGCCTTCGGGGACATCGGCTCCCACTTCTGCGACCTGCTCGAGTTCACCACCGGGCAGCGCATCGTCCGGCTCGTCGCGCAGTCGGCCACGGTCAACCCGCACCGCCGGGGCGCGGACGGCGTCGTGCACGCGGTGGCGACCGAGGACGCCGTCACGCTCCAGTACGCGACGGACGGCGGGGCGCTCGGGACCGCGGTCATCTCCCAGGTGTCGGCGGGCCGCAAGAACCGTCTCTACCTCGAGATCTCCGGCTCGGAGTCGACGCTGTCGTTCGACCAGGAGCAGCCCGAGACGCTGTGGGAGGGCCGCCGCGACGTCTCGCGCCTCCTCGTCCGCGACCCCGAGGCGCTCTCCCCGGCCGCCGCGCGCTACTCGCGCCTGCCCGCCGGGCACCCCCAGGGCTACCAGGACTGCTTCGACGCGCTCGTCGGCGACACGGCGGCGGCGATCCGCGGCGAGGTCCCGGACGGGCTGCCCACGTTCGACGACGGCCTGCGCGCCGCCCGCCTCGCCGCCGCCGTGGGCGAGTCGGTGCGCTCGGGCGGCTGGGTGGAGGTGCCGGCATGACCGCGACGACCACGCGCGAGCCTCGGCCGCCGACGGCGGGGGAGGGCGGCGACGGGCCGATCCTGCGGCTGCGCGGCATCGGCAAGGAGTTCTTCGGCAACTCCGTGCTGCGCGGCATCGACCTCGACGTGCGGCCGGGCGAGGTGCACGCGCTCGTCGGCGAGAACGGCGCCGGCAAGTCGACGCTCATGAAGATCATCGCGGGCGTGCACCGCCCCGACGCGGGCACGATCGAGCTCGACGGCGCGGACACCACCTTCGCGTCGCCGCTCGCCGCGCAGCACGCGGGCGTGTCGACGGTGTTCCAGGAGTTCAACCTCCTGCCCGAGCGGTCCGTCGCCGAGAACGTCTACCTCGGTCGCGAGCCGCGCCGCGCGGGACTCGTCGACCGCCGCCGCATGCACGCCGACACCACGGCGCTCCTCGCCGACCTCGGCCTCACCGGCCTCGCCTCGTGGACGCGCGTCGGCTCGCTCTCGGTCGCGCAGCAGCAGATCGTCGAGATCGTCAAGGCCGTGTCCTACGACGCGCGCATCATCTCGATGGACGAGCCGACGGCAGCGCTGGCCGACCAGGAGGTCGAGCTGCTCTACGAGCTCGTCCACCGGCTCAAGGAGCGCGGCGTCGCGATCCTCTACGTGTCGCACCGCCTCAAGGAGATCTTCGACCTCTGCGACACCATCACGGTGCTCAAGGACGGCAACCACGTCCTGACGACGCCGACCGCCGACATCGACCCCGACCGGCTCGTGCGCACCATGGTCGGCCGCGACTTCGCCGGGTACTTCCCGGACAAGGACCCCTCGACGGTCCCGGGCGAGGTGCGCCTCGCGCTCGAGGGCGTGGGCAACACGCAGGTCGACGACGTCTCGCTCGAGGTGCGCGCGGGAGAGATCGTCGCGCTCGCCGGCCTCCAGGGCTCGGGACGCACGGAGATCGCGCACGGCATCTTCGGGATCGCGGGCTTCACCCGCGGGCGCGTGCTCGTCGGCGGCACGCCGGTCGACGTGCGCTCGCCGCGCCAGGCGGTGCGGGCCGGGCTCGCGCTCGTGACCGAGGACCGCAAGGCGGAGGGCCTCGCGCTCGGCCAGTCGATCCTCGCGAACGCGCGGCTCGTGCTCGACGCCGTCGTGCCCGGCCAGGCGGACCGGCGCGCGAAGCGCATCCCCGGCATCCTCTCCTCCCTGGAGCTCGTCGCGAGCTCGCAGGAGGCCGAGGTCCAGTACCTGTCGGGCGGCAACCAGCAGAAGGTCGTCCTCGCGAAGTGGCTGGTCACCGACCCGCAGGTCATCGTGCTCGACGAGCCGACCCGCGGCATCGACGTCGGCGCCAAGCGCGCGGTCTACGACCTCATGCGCGAGCTCACCGCGAGCGGGGTCGCCGTCCTGTTCATCTCCTCCGAGCTCCCCGAGGTCGTCGCGATGGCGGACCGCGTGCTCGTCATGCGCGACGGCCGCCTCGCGGGCGAGCTCCCCGCCGGCAGCGACGAGGAGACCGTGATGGCCCTCGCCACGGGCGCGGGAGAGGACACCTCCGGCGAGCACGTCCAGGTCGACCTCGACGCTCTCGCCGGCGCCGACGACCTCCCGGGCGCCGAGCCCGCCACCGCGCCGGACGGACCGCCCGCGTCCGCCCAGCACCCCACCGACGGCCCGCAGGAGGACCGATGAGCACCGCGGTCGCGACCGCCGCCCCCACCGCGCGCCGCGCCCCCGCGCGTCGGCGCCGCCTGGGGTCGACGGAGATCGTCTACCTCGCCCTCGTCGGGATCCTCGTGATCGCCGGCGTCCTCGTCGCCGTCGGCGGCGGCAACCTGTTCAGCACCGCGAACACGGCGTACATGCTCACGCAGACGAGCCTCCTCGGTTTCGTCGCGATCGGGCAGACGTTCGCGATCCTCTGCAAGTCGCTCGACCTGTCGGTCGGCTACGTCGTGGCGCTCAGCTCGATCGTCGGCGCGACGACCATGGCGGGCGACCCCTCGCGCGTCTGGCTCGGCGTCCTCGCGGCGGTGGGCGTCGCGGCGGTCGTCGGCCTGGTCAACGGGCTCGTCATCGCGAAGCTGCGCGTCAACGCCTTCATCGCGACGCTCGGCGTGGGCCTCATCATCAAGGGCTACCTCGACACGCAGTTCAAGGGCCCGGCGGGCGAGGTGCCCGCCTCGTTCCAGATGTTCGGGTACACGCGCGTCGGCCCGGTGCCGATCTCGACGATCGTCATGCTGCTCGTCGCGGCCGTCGGCGTCGTGCTCCTCACGCGCACCCGGCCGGGTTACCACATGTTCGCGGTCGGCGGGAACACCGACGTCGCGCGGCTCTCGGGCATCCGGACCGACCGGACCCTGATCCTCGCGCACGTGCTGTGCTCGGTCTGCGCGGGCGTCGCGGGGCTCCTCATCGCCGCGCGCTTCGGTACCGGCAACGCGCTCGTGTACTCCTACGGGCTCGACCTCGACTCGATCGCGGCCGTCGTGCTGGGCGGCACGCTCCTCATGGGCGGGCGCGGCTCGATCGTCGGGACCGTGGGCGGCGTCCTCATCCTCGCGGTGCTCGACACGGTGTTCAACGTCCTCGACGTCGACCCGTTCTTCAAGGACGTCCTGCGCGGCGTCATCATCATCGCCGCCGTCGCGCTGTACGCCCGGCGCCAGATCGACCCGGCGAGCAGCCGGGCCCGCTTCCGCCCGACCCGCACCGGAGGTGCGTCCGCATGACCACCGACACCACGCGCCGGACGATCCCCGCGCGCGCGCCGCGGGCCGGCTGGCTCGAGCGCCTCACCGCGGGCGGGAGCTGGACCGTGTTCGCGCTGCTCGTGCTCGTCTTCGCGGTCATCCTCGTGATGAACCCGTCGTTCGGCGAGCCCATGTCGCTCATGGCCTTCGTCAAGAAGGCGGCGCCGCTGGTCATCCTCGCGATCGGACAGTACTTCGTCATCGTCTCCGGCGAGTTCGACCTCTCGGTCGGGTCGCTCGTCGGCGCCCAGGTCGTCATCGCGGCGAAGCTCATGGACGGCGAGGACTCGATGACGTGGCCCGTCATGGCCCTCATGATCGTCTTCGGTCTCGCGGTCGGCCTCGTCAACGGCCTCGTGACGACGCTGCTCAAGGTGCCGTCGTTCATCACGACGCTCGGCATGATGCTCGTGCTCTACGGGGCGATCCGGCTCTGGACGGGCGGCGCCCCCACGGGCGCGCTGACCGACGGCTTCCGGCAGTGGGGACGCGGGGGCATCCCCGACACGCCCGGCCAGTTCCAGGTGCCGTACGCGCTCATGGTCGTCGTGGTGCTCGGCGTCCTCGCCGCCCTGCTCATGCGCCGCCCGTTCGGCCGCACGCTCGTCGCCACCGGCGACAACGACGTCGCGGCCGGCTACGCCGGGGGCTCCGTGTGGTGGGTGCGCACGCGCGCCTTCCTCCTCTCAGGCTTCATGGCCACGGTCGCCGCCATCCTCATCGGTGGCTACGCGGGCGTCACCGCGCAGGTCGGGCAGGGCCTGGAGTTCATGGCCATCACGGCCGTCGTGCTCGGGGGCGTCGTGCTCGGCGGCGGGCGGGGCACCGTGATCGCCGCCATGGCCGGCGCGCTCACCCTCGAGGCGCTGTTCACGCTGTTCAACCAGCTCAGCCTCCCGTCGACGATCCGGCCCGCCGTGCAGGGCGTGATCATCATCGCGGCCGTCGCCTACGCCGCGCTGCCGCGCCGGTCGCGGCGCCGCTCGTCCACCCCCGACGCCCCGCCTGCCGCGGGCCCGACCCCCGCACCGAAGGAGCCCGCCCCCGCGAACGCCTGAGCACCGGCGCCCCGGCGGACTCCCGCCCGCGCGACCCCGACCACGCCCGAAAGACCCCCTCCCGAGCTGTACCCCTTCCCCCGCACGCTGCGGGACGACGACGTCTCACCCCCAAGGAGAGAAGGACATGCGACGTACACGAGCACTCCTGGCCGGCGCGGCGGTGGCCACGCTGTTCCTCACGGCCGCCTGCACGACCGACACCCCCACCGACACCGGCGAGGGTGGCGAGACCTCGGCGGAGGAGAGCCCCGCGAGCGAGGAGTCCGGCGGCGCCGACTCCGAGTGGTTCGTCCAGGCGGACTACGACCGTCAGCTCGCCCAGCGCGAGGCCGTGCCCGAGGGCCCGGCCGACCAGCCGTGGCTGCAGGCGATCGAGCCCGAGTACGTGGACACGGCCGAGTACGCGAGCGAGGGCGGCGGCAAGACGCTGTGCTTCTCGAACGCCTCGGTGTCCAACCCGTGGCGCGTGACCGGCTGGATCACGATGCAGCAGCAGGTCGACGTGCTGAAGTCCGAGGGCGTCATCGGCGAGTTCCGCGTCTCGGACGCGGCGGACGACGACAACAAGCAGATCTCCGACATCCAGGCGTTCGTCGAGGCGGGCGACTGCGACGCGATCGTCATCTCCCCGTCGACGACGGCGACCCTGACGCCCGCGGTCGAGGCCGCGTGCGAGTCGGGCAAGCCCGTCATCGTGTTCGACCGTGGCGTGAACACCGACTGCATGGTCACGTTCATCCACCCGATCGGCGGCTACGCCTACGGTGCCGACGGCGCCGAGTTCCTCGTCGAGAACCTGGAGCCGGGCTCGAAGGTGCTCGCGCTGCGCATCCTGCCCGGCGTGGACGTGCTGGAGAACCGCTGGGCCGCGGCCGACAAGATCTTCTCCGAGTCCGAGCTCGAGGTCGTGGGCGCGGAGTTCACCGGCGGTGACGGCGCGAAGATCAAGGACATCGTCACCCAGTACCTGCAGCGCGGGGACGTGGACGGCATCTGGATGGACGCGGGCGACGGCGCCGTCGCGGCGGTCGAGGCGTTCGAGGACGCCGGCAAGCCCTACCCGGTCTTCATGGGCGAGGACGAGATGAGCTTCCTGCGCAAGTGGAAGGACACGGACATGACCGCCCTCGGCGCCGTGTACTCGAACTTCCAGTGGCGCACCCCGATCCTCGCGGCGCAGATGATCTGGGCCGGCGAGCAGGTCCCGTCGGAGTGGGTCCTGCCGCAGTCGCCGATCGAGGCCGAGGAGCTGGACGCGTACCTCGAGGCGAACAAGGACATGCCGTCGCTGCACTACGCGAAGTTCGGCGGCGAGGACCTGCCGGGCTTCCCGGAGGCGTGGACCGACCGCTGACCAGACCGCTGACCGGTCGTCCGCACGGGACCTGACAGGTCCCGCAGAACCACCCGGTCCGACCCTCGCGGTCGGACCACCCAGGGGCCGCCCGGTCGCCGTCCGACCGGCCGGGCGCCCCGCCCGCCCGACGACGCGGCGCACCTCCCGTGCGGAGGTGCCCCGCGGCGTCGGGCACGCGGGCGGGACGGCCGAGAGCTCGGACCCGACGAGAGAGAGCGACGTGGCTCTTCCTACCCCGGCCCTGCCGCTGCGCCGCCGTGCGCTCGGCGTCAACACGTGGGTCTGGACCTCCCCGCTCACCGACGACGCGCTGCGCGACATCGCGCCCCGCGTCGCGGGGTGGGGGTTCGACGTGCTCGAGCTGCCCGTGGAGAACCCCGGCGACTGGGACCCGGCGACCGCCGCGACGGTCCTCGCCGACCACGGCCTCGGCGCGAGCGTCTCGCTCGTCATGGGCGAGGGCCGCGAGCTCGTCGCCGCGGACGCCGCGACGGTGCGCGCCACGCAGGACTACCTGCGGCACGTCGTCGACGTCGCACGCACCGTCGGCGCCCCGGTGATCGGCGGACCCGCGTACGCGTCGGTCGGGCGCACGTGGCGCCTGACCCCCGCGGAGCGCGAGGCGGCGTACTCCGAGCTCGCCGAGAACCTGGCACCCGTCGTCGAGCACGCGATCGCCGCCGGCGTCGTCGTCGGGCTCGAGCCGCTCAACCGCTACGAGACGAGCCTCGTCAACACCGTCGACCAGGGGCTGGAGGTCGTGCGGCGGCTGCCCGCGGCCGGCATCGGCCTCATGCTCGACGTCTACCACATGAACATCGAGGAGACGGACCTGCCCGCCGCGGTCGCGCGCGCGGGCGAGCGCATCGCGCACGTCCAGGTGTGCGGCAACGACCGGGGCGCACCCGGCAACGACCACCTGGACTGGCGCGCCCTCCTCGCCGCGCTCGACGCGACCGGCTACGACGGACCCCTCGTCATCGAGTCCTTCACGGCCGACAACGCGACGATCGCCACGGCCGCCTCCATCTGGCGGCCGCTGGCGCCGACCCAGGACGCCATCGCCGTCGATGGCCTGGCCCACCTGAAGGGACTGATGCCCACGCCGGAGCACCCGTAGCCGTAGTCGATCCACGACCGCAGCGCCGGCACGCCGCGGGATGACGACCACCCTTCCCGGACGACGACGTCCGGGTCCGCACGTCATGCCCCTGGAGGCAGCACGATGACCGCACGACGCCCACGCAGGGCGAGGTCCGTCGCGGCACTGACCATCGGAGCGCTCGCGTTCACGCTCGCGCCCGTCACGATGGCCAGCGCCGCCGACGACCCCGTCCCCGCGGACGAAGAGCACAAGGTGCTCATCTTCACCAAGACGACCCAGTTCCGGCACAGCGAGGCGATCACGCAGGGCACCCCGGTGCTCGAGGCGGCGTTCGCCGAGGTCGGCATCGCGTCCGACCACACGGAGGACTCGACCGTCTTCAACGACGAGACCCTCGCGCAGTACGACGCCCTGGTCATGTTCCAGACGTCGGGCGACCCGTGGAACGCCGACGAGAAGGCGGCGCTCGAGCGCTACCAGCAGGCGGGCGGCGGCATCGTCGCGATCCACAACGCCACGGACATGCGCGGCAGCTACGGCTGGTGGGACGACATGATCGGGGCGCTCATGCCCGGTCACGCCGCCACCGGTACCAGCCCCGGCCTGCCGGGCACGGTCCGCGTGGAGGACCGCACGCACCCGTCGACCGAGCACCTGTCCCAGCGCTGGACGCGCGCGGACGAGTGGTACAACTACTCGGCCAACGTCCGCGGCAGCGCGCACGTGCTCGCCACGATGGACGAGTCCACGTACGACGCGGGCAGCAACAAGATGGGCTACGACCACCCGATCTCGTGGTGCAAGCCCTACGACGGCGGTCGCGCCTGGATGACCGGCATGGGTCACTTCGGGGCGCACTACACCGACGAGCCCGACCTCGTGCAGCACATCGTCGGCGGCGTCCAGTGGGCCGCGGGCCTCGTCGAGGGCGACTGCGGCGGCACCGACTGGGGCTCGTTCGAGAAGATCGCGCTCGACACCAACACGAGCGCGCCCTTCGGCATGGACGTCGCGCCCGACGGCCGCGTGTTCTACACCGAGCTCGTGCGCGGGCAGATCCGCGTGTACGACCCCCGGACGCAGAACACCACGACCGCCATCACCATCCCGGTGTACTCCGGCGGCGAGGACGGCCTGCTCGGCATCGCGCTCGACAAGGACTTCGCGGAGAACGGGTACCTGTACCAGTACTACGCGCCGGCGAGCTCGAACGACTCCGACCCGGCGAACTTCTTCAGCCGCGTCTCGCGGTTCACGGTCTCCTCCGACGGGCCCGGCTCCACGGTGATCGACCCGGCGTCCGAGAAGGTGCTCATCGAGATCCCGGCCGGGCGCCTGCCCGACGAGCCGGGACACACGGGCGGCGGCCTCCTCGTCGACCACGAGACCGGTGACCTCTACATCGGCGTCGGCGACGACGTGAACCCGCACTCCGAGCCGTCGGGCGGCTACGCGCCGATCTCGGAGCGTGACGGCACGTTCCACGACGCGCGCGCGACGTCCGCGAACACGAACGACCTGCGCGGCAAGGTCCTGCGCATCCACCCGGAGGCCGACGGCACGTACTCGATCCCCGAGGGCAACCTGTTCGCCCCGGGCACCGAGAAGACGCTGCCCGAGATCTACGCGATGGGCTTCCGCAACCCGTTCCGGTTCACGATCGACGCGAAGACGGGCAACCTCGGCGTCGCCGACTACTCGCCCGACAACGGGTCGGACAACCTCGCCAACCGCGGCCCGGCCGGCATCGCCGAGTGGAACCTCATCAAGGAGCCCGGCTTCTACGGCTGGCCCCTGTGCATGGGCAACAACGAGCCGTTCCGTGACGTCGACTACCGGACGAACCCCGTCACCGTGGGCGACTTCTTCGACTGCGACAACCCCGTCAACGACTCCGTGAAGAACACGGGCCTCACCGAGCTGCCCCCCGCGCAGCCGGCGGACCTCTGGTACGGCTACCAGCGCTCGTCCGTCCCCGGCGTGATCAACGCCGGCGGCGGCCTCGCGCCCATGGGCGGCCCGTTCTACCAGTTCGACCCGGAGCTCGACTCCGACACGAAGTTCCCGGCGTCGTACGACGGCAAGGCCTTCTTCTACGAGTGGGCCCGCAACAAGATGTACACGATCGACCTCAAGGACCCCGAGGCCGCGCCCGGCGCGACCGACGTCGAGAAGGTCAACCCGTTCCTCCCGCAGGAGCAGTTCCTCGCCCCGATCGACTCCAAGTTCGGCCCCGACGGCGCGATGTACGTGCTCGACTGGGGCGGCGGCTTCGGCCGTGACAACCCGAACTCGGGTCTGCACCGCATCGACTACCTGTCGGGCTCGCGCTCGCCGGTGTCGAAGCCGGTCGCGACGCCGGACTCCGGCATCGCGCCGCTCGAGGTGACGTTCGACGGCACGGGGAGCACCGACCCCGAGGGCGAGGAGCTCACCTACGCGTGGGACTTCGACGGTGACGGCACGACGGACTCGACGTCCGCCGCGCCCAGCCACACCTACACCGAGAACGGCGTCTACGACGCCCGCCTCACGGTGACCGACCCCGCCGGCAAGGTGGGCACGGCGACCGTGCCGATCACGGTGGGCAACACGCGGCCCGAGGTCGACTTCGGCCTCCCGCCCACCGGCTCCTTCTTCACGTTCGGCGACGACATCACGTGGGACGTGTCGGTGACCGACGCGGAGGACTCGCCCGAGGGCGACGAGATCGACGACGAGCAGGTCATCATCCAGCCCGCGCTCGGGCACGACGCGCACGCGCACCCCGCCGAGCCGCTGCACGGCCGCACGGGCACCGTGGCGACGAGCCTCGGTGGCGGCCACGGCGAGGACATGAACGTCTTCTACGTGATCGACGCGCGCTACACCGACCGCGGCGGCGAGGGCGACGTGCCCGCGCTCACCGGGTCGGACACGACGCTGATCTTCCCGAAGAAGCGCGAGGCGGAGTTCCACACGGCCTCCGACGGCACCACGACGATCCCGAGCCGGGACGTCGAGGGCGGCGGCTCCGTCATCACCGGGTCGAACGGTTCCTGGGCGTCGTACGACCCCGTGAGCCTCTACGGCGTGCAGGCGCTGAACCTGCGCGTCGCGGCGGCGGCCGAGGGCACGATCGAGCTGCGTCGTGACGCGGCCGACGGCGAGCTCCTCGGCACGGCCGAGATCCCGCAGACCGGGCTCGGCACGTTCACGGACGTGACCGTCGAGGTCACCGACCCCATGGAGCCGTTCACGCTCTACGTGGTCTTCCCCGGTGAGGGCGAGCGTCGTCTCAACTTCATCGAGGCCGACGGCAAGGGCGTCTCGGACACCACCCGTCCCAAGGTCCGCATCACGTCCCCCGAGGCGGGCGTCCGCCTCGAGCAGGGCGAGATGGCGGTCACCGCGGAGGCGGACGACACCGAGAACACGGTGACCCAGGTCGAGTTCTTCGTCGACGGCGAGTCGATCGGCGTCGACGACGCGGCTCCGTACGAGGCCACGTGGAACCCGACGGCGGACAACTACTACGAGCTGACCGCCGTCGCCACGAACGACAAGGGCCTGTACACGCGCTCGCGCGTGGTGCTCGCCCAGGTCGGCGACCTCTTCGCGGGGATGAAGACCTTCACCAACGCGAACGGGACGTTCGAGCAGCTCGCCGAGGGCAAGTACCTCATCACGTCGGGCGGCGCGAACATGTGGCAGGGCACCAACGAGTACTCGACCATCTACCGCGAGCAGGGCGCCGACGAGAACTGGTCGGCGACGGTGAAGATCAACAGCCAGGGCAACTCGAACGGGTCCGCCAAGGCCGGGATCATCGTCCGCAACGACGTCACGCAGACGGCGAACTCGCAGGGCTACGCGGCCCTGGGCATGCGCCCGAGCGGGGGCTTCGAGTGGCTGCGCGGCAACTCCAGCGGGCAGCTCACGGCGTCGACCGGCGCGAGCACGACGAGCTACCCCGCGTGGGTGCGGATCGTGCGTGACGGCGACCTGTACACGGCCTCCTGGAGCAAGGACGGCGAGAACTTCACGCAGATCGGCGAGCCGCAGGCCCTGCCGGGTGCGGCGTCCGTCCAGGACGTGGGTCTCTTCGTCACGGCGCACAGCACGACGGCGACGAGCGCGGTCGAGTTCCAGGACTTCGTGTTCGACGACGACCCGCAGACCGAGGAGCCCGGCGGCGGGAACCCGCCGCAGTGCCTTGCGGACTCGTCCGACGAGTTCGACGGCGACGCGCTCGACCCGCGGTGGACGGTCGTCCGCCAGGCCGACGGCAAGCCGATCACCGTCGCCGACGGCCACGCCGTCCTGCCGGTCGTGCAGGGCGACATCAACGAGGCGCAGACCGGGCCGATCAGCTACCTCGGTCAGCCCGCGCCCGCCGGGGCGTGGACGCTCGAGACCAAGTTCGACGTCCCGCTCGCCCGGCACTGGCAGCACGCCGGCCTCCTGGTTCACGTGAACGACGACGAGTACACCAAGCTCGCGTTCACCAAGAACCAGAGCGGCGCCCGCTTCCTCGAGTTCCAGACCGAGACCGGTGGTGCCCGGACGTGGCACGGCCAGACGGACGTGGCGACGGACTTCCCGTCGTCGATCCACCTGCGCCTCGTCTCGGACGGGTCCGCGATCACGGCGGCGTACTCGGCGGACGGCCAGGCGTGGACGGCGCTCGCGGGCTCCGCGCCCGTCAAGCCCGGCGCCACGTTCGGCGTCATGGCGGGCGGCGACACGGCGACCGCCGACACGGTCGCGAAGGTCGACTACGTCCACGTCACCGGCGCCGAGCCGGACGACGGCGTGCGCGAGCCGAGCGACGAGTTCGAGGGCGACGCCCTCGACGGCTGCCGCTGGGACGCCATCGTGCGCTACGACGGGTCGAAGGTCGCCGTCGCCGACGGCGAGCTGCGCATCACGACCCAGCCGGGCGACATCAACGCCGGGAACAACGGCGACCCGCGCAACTTCGTCCTCCAGACCGCTCCGGAGGGTGACTGGGTCGTCGAGACGCGGTTCAAGGCGCCGCTCGTGCACCGGTGGCAGCTCGCGGGCCTCATCGCGTACGGCGACGACGACAACTACGTCAAGGCCGACGTGCTCGCGAAGAACGCACCGGGTGCGGCGCTCAACCTCGGCGCCGAGCTCGTCTCGGAGAAGGGAGGCCAGTTCGGCAACGGCGGCAACCGCCAGCTCGAGCTCGCCGACTCGACCGAGTCGGGGTACTGGTACCTGCGGCTCGAGAAGGTGGGCAGCACCTACCAGGGCTGGGTCAGCGACGGCGGGGTGACCTGGACGCCGCTGGGCGCCCCGGTCACCAACGACGCGGCGCTGACGAAGGTCGGCCTCATGGCGATCGGCCCGGAGCAGGAGACCCCGGTCACGGTGGCGTTCGACTGGTTCCGTCTCACGACGGAGTCCGAGCCGGAGCCGACGGTCGACGTCGAGGTCACCGCGTCCGCCCGCTGCCTCGCGGGCAAGGCGTACCTCGCGATCCGGGCGACGAACGTCGACGAGGCGCCCGTCGCGATCACCCTGACCACGCCGTTCGGCTCCAAGGAGTTCGGCGCGGTCGAGGTGGGCGGCAACGCCTACCAGTCGTTCGCGTCGCGTGCGACGTCGTTCGACGCGGGCACGGCCACGGTCACGGCGACGCTCGGCGACGTCACGACCGAGATCGAGGTGCCGTACGACGCCGTGAGCTGCGGCTGACGGCGGGCCGGTGACGGGCGACCCGCTCCCGTCACCGGCCACCGCGCCGGCCCGGCCCCGCGGCCGGGCCGGCGCACACCGAGCGGGACGACCCAGGGACAGGAGCGACAGGTGGCACAGCGCACCGCAGGACGGACGTCCGCGACCCGGACGCCGGCGGCGAGGGACGCCCGCACGGGCTCCGGCCGCACGGGTGGCCCGACGACGACGCCCGCCCGCTCCCGCCCCGCCGACCGGGGCGGTGCCGGCCGCCCCGAGCCCCGGCCGCCGGCGCGCGTCCGCGCGCGCCGGTGGTTCGCGGGTCTCGACCCCTGGCGCCGGGTGCTCCTGGTGCTCGCCGCGCTCGCCGTCGTCGCGGTGGTGGTCGCACTCGTCGTGGTGCTGACCCGTCAGGCGCCGGCCGCGACCGACGAGGGCTTCGCCGTCGACCCCGCGCGCGTCGCCGAGCTCGAGGCCGCCGAGGAGGAGCGCGACGCCGACAACCTCGTCGCGTCGATCGAGCACGCCGAGCACGTGCAGGCCGAGCTCGTCCCCGTCCTGCACGGGCTGCACGCGGTGCTCCCCGTCGACGGCTCGACCGCCGTCCCCGCGGACCCCGCCGAGATCGCGGACTGGCGCGCGACCGTCGACGGCCTCGTGGCCGAGACCGAGTCGCTCCAGAGCGGCTCCTCCGAGCACAACATCGTCCGCAACGGGATGCTCACCTCGCTCCGGCTCGTCGGCGACACGCTCGACGCGGTCGGCCTCGCGGCCGCCGCGGACGCGAGCGACCCGACCACCGCCGCGGACCTCTACACCCTCGCCGGCGAGCTGCGCACCCGCGCCGTCGACGCGTGGGGCCTCGCCGCGATCCAGCTCGACCTCCGCTCGACCGCCGGGGGACAGGGGCACGTCCACGTGTTCCTGCCCGTGCACCCGGACGACTCGCTCGACGGCGGCATGGACCTCGGGCACGAGGGCGGTTCCGCGGACGAGGACGCGCACGAGGACCACGACCACTGACCCACGGCGGCCCCACGGACGGGCCGCCCCACCGACCTCCCGGTCGGGCGCCCTCCGGGGTGCAGGCCGAGCCCGACCGGGACCTGACCCCAGCGCTCCGCACGACGACGCGCGGAGCACGACGCACCACGAGGAAGGGGAGCACGACCAGCGGCACGGCGACGTCGCCGAGCCGCACCGATCAGTTCTCAAGGAGGAGAAGTGACAGCACGACCTTCGAGGGGTCGGCGCCAGGGGGTCGCGGCGGTCACCGCCGCGGCCCTCGTCGCGCCGGCGCTCACCCTCGCGACGGCGGCCCCCGCCGCCGCGCACGACGAGTTCTCCGTCATGGTCTTCAGCAAGACCGCAGCGTTCCGGCACGGCTCGATCCCCGCGGGCATCGCGGCGATCCAGCAGCTCGGCACCGAGCACCACTTCGCCGTGACCCCGACCGAGGACGCGGGAGCCTTCACGGACGCGAACCTCGCCCAGTACGACGCCGTCGTCTGGCTGTCCACCACGGGCGACGTCCTGAACGACGAGCAGCAGGGCGCGTTCGAGCGGTACATCGCCGCCGGCGGCGGGTACGCCGGCGTCCACGCGGCGTCCGACACCGAGTACGACTGGCCCTGGTACGGCGAGCTCGTCGGGGCGTACTTCAACAGCCACCCCCAGAACCAGGACGCGACGGTCGTCGTCGCCGACGACGAGCACCCCTCGACCGCCCACCTCCCGGCGGCCTGGGACCGGTACGACGAGTGGTACAACTACCGCGAGAACCCGCGCGGCCAGGTCCACGTGCTCGCGAGCCTCGACGAGTCCTCGTACTCGCCGGGGTCGGGCGCCATGGGCGCCGACCACCCGATCGCGTGGTGCCAGGAGTACGGCGGCGGCCGGTCCTGGTACACGGGCGGCGGCCACACCGACGAGTCGTACACCGACCCGGCGTTCGTCCAGCACCTGCTCGGCGGCATCCAGACCGCCGCGGGGGCCGTCGACGCCGACTGCGGCGCGACGGTCGACGCCTCGTTCGAGCAGGTGACGCTCGCCAAGGGCGCGGCCAAGACGGGCGAGCCCATCGCGATGGCCGTCCTGCCGGACGGCGACGTCCTGCACACCTCGCGCGACGGGCGCGTCTGGTACACGACGGCGGACGCGACGACGGCGCTCGCGGGCACCGTCCCCGTGTACACGCACGACGAGGACGGCCTCCAGGGCGTCGCGATCGACCCGGGCTTCGCCGAGAACCGCTGGGTCTACCTCTACTACGCGCCCAAGCTCGACACGCCGCCGGGCGACGCGCCCGAGACGTCGGCCGACCCGGCCGCGTTCGAGGCGTTCGAGGGGTACAACCAGCTCTCGCGGTTCCGGCTCACGGAGCAGAACCTGCTGGACCTCGCGAGCGAGCAGAAGATCCTCGAGGTCCCGGCCGACCGCGGGCTGTGCTGCCACGCGGGCGGCGAGATCGACTTCGACGCCGAGGGCAACCTCTACCTGTCGACCGGTGACGACACGAACCCGTTCGCGTCGGACGGCTACGCGCCGATCGACGAGCGGGCGACCCGCAACCCGGCGTTCGACGCCCGCCGCAGCTCGGGCAACACGAACGACCTGCGGGGCAAGCTCCTGCGCATCACCGTCGCCGAGGACGGGTCGTACACGGTCCCCGAGGGCAACCTCTTCCCCGAGGGCGAGTACGAGGCCGGCAAGACCCGGCCGGAGATCTACGCGATGGGCTTCCGCAACCCGTTCCGCTTCGCGGTCGACAAGGCGACCGGCGAGGTCCACCTCGGCGACTACGGCCCCGACGCGGGCGGCGCGAACGCGAACCGCGGCCCTGGCGGGACGGTCGAGTTCAACGTCATCTCCGAGGCGGGCAACTACGGCTGGCCGTACTGCATCGGCGACAACCTCGCGTACAACGACTACGACTTCGAGACGAAGGTCTCCGGGCCGAAGTTCGACTGCGCGGCACCCAAGAACACGAGCCCGCACAACACGGGCCTCGTCGACCTCCCGCCCGCCGTGCCGGCGTGGCAGCCGTACGACGGCGGGTCCGTGCCCGCGTTCGGGACGGGCGGCGAGTCCCCGATGGGCGCCGTCGTCTACGACTACGACCCCGAGCTCGAGTCCGAGACCAAGTTCCCCGCGTACTACGACGGCAAGCCGCTGCTCTACGAGTGGGACCGCGCGTGGATCAAGGAGGCGATCCGGAACGAGGACGGCAGCCCCGCGGGCTTCGTGCCGGCGCTGGAGTTCATGGACCTGCGCCGGCCGATGAACCTCGAGTTCGGCCCGGACGGCTCGCTCTACGTGCTCGACTACGGCGGCGGCTACTTCGGGGGCGACGCCCTCTCGGCCGTCTACCGGATCGACTACGTGCGCGGCGGCCGCTCGCCGGTCGCGCAGATCGACGCGACGCCGACGAACGGCCAGGCGCCGCTCGTCGTGTCGTTCGACGGCACCGGCTCCTCGCACCCGGACGGCAAGGAGTTCACGTACGCCTGGGACCTCGACGGTGACGGCGAGACCGACGCCACCGACGCCCAGGTCTCGCGGACGTTCACGGAGAACGGCCAGCACGAGGTGCGGCTCACCGTCACCGACGCCGACGGCAAGCAGGGCGTGGCGACCACGACCGTCACCGTGGGCAACACCGCGCCCGAGGTGACGCTCGAGCTCCCGGCCGACGGCCAGTTCTTCGACTTCGGCGACCAGGTCCCCTTCCGGGTCACGGTCACCGACGCCGAGGACGGCGCGCAGGTCGACTGCAGCCGGGTCGTCGTCGAGTACATCCTCGGCCACGACAACCACGGCCACCCGCTGTCCAGCGCCACGGGCTGCGAGGGCGTCCTCACGACCGCCAAGGACGAGGGGCACGGCCTCGACGCGAACATCTTCGGCGTCGTCAACGCGACGTACACCGACGGCGGGGGCGCCGACGGCGTGCCCGCGCTCGCGTCCGACGACGAGGCCGTCCTGCACACGCGCACCAAGCAGGCCGAGTACTTCACCGACAGCCAGGGCGTCCAGGTCGTCGCGAAGGACGTCTCCGAGGGCGGCAAGCAGCTCGGCTACATCGCGGCCGGCGACTGGTTCGCGTTCGACCGGATGAACCTCGCGGGCATCGACGCGATCTCCGCGCGGTACAGCTCGGGCGGCTCCGGCGGCGTGCTCGACGTGCGGGACGGTGCCGTGGACGGCCCGCTCCTCGCGACGCTCACGCTGTCGCCGACCGGGAGCTGGGAGACGCCGGCGCGCACGCAGGCGGTCCCGGTCACCGACCCGGGCGGCACGCGCACGCTCTACTTCGTCGCGCGCTCGACGACGGGGGCGACGGGCGACATGTTCGACGTCGACTCCGTCACCTTCACGGGCCGGGGCGCGGCGAACAACGTGGCCCCGGTGGTCGGCTCCGTGACGGCGACGCCCGCCACGGGCGACGCGCCGCTCGACGTCGCGTTCGCCGCGCAGGCCACCGACGCCGACGGCGACGCGCTCACGTACGCGTGGGAGTTCGGCGACGGCGGCACGGCGACGGGCGCGACGGCGCAGCACACCTACGCCGAGGCCGGGAGCTACACGGCCACGGTCACCGTGAGCGACCCGTCGGGCGCACGCGCGACCGGGACCGTCGCGGTCTCCGTGTACGGCACGCTCGAGTGCACCGAGCCGGACCCGCAGCGCGGGCCCGCGGACGAGTTCGAGGGCGAGGCGCTCGACGGCTGCCGCTGGGACGTCGTGGACCTCCGCCCGGACCTCGCCCAGGTGCGCGACGGGAAGTGGGTCGTGCGCACGACCGACGCCGACTTCGCCGGCACCGGGAACCAGCGCGTGCCGAACATCATCACGACCGACCAGCCGGGCGACTCCTGGACGGTCGAGACGAAGATGACGGCCGCGTTCGCGAACCAGTACCAGCAGGGCGGCCTCATCGTCCGCGCGTCGGAGTCCGACTACGTCAAGCTCGCCGTGGTCCAGCACCCCGGTGGCCTGCGCGTCGAGCTCCGCAGCGAGATCGGCGACGTCGTGCAGTCCACGAACGGCGACGTCCTCGACGTCGCGAAGCCCGTCTACGGCGAGTACCTGCTGCGCCTGTCGCGCGACGGCGACTCGTTCACCGGGTCGTTCTCGCTCGACAACGGGCAGACCTGGGTCCCGACCACGCGCGCGGTCACGCACGCGGGGCTCGGCGACGCGGGCGTCGGCGTGTTCGCGCTCGGCAAGAGCGCGGGCGCGAACCAGATCGACGTCGCGTTCGACCACGTGCGCGAGGTCGACGGCAGCGGCGTCCCCGTGTGCGAGGACGTCACCGCGAGCGACACGTTCGACGGCAGCGGGTCCGGCCTCGGCCTCGACCCGTGCCGCTGGTACGTCGTCAACGCCGACCCGTCGCGGCTCGCCGTCGCGGACGGCGCGCTGCAGCTCACCACGACCGACGACGACGTGTACGGCGCGACGAACTCCACCGTGCCCAACATCGTCCGCTCGAAGGTCGTGACGGGCGACGAGTGGACCGTCGAGACGACGGTGCGCGCCGACCTCACGCAGAACTACCACCAGGGCGGCCTCATGGTCTACAAGGACCAGGCCAACTACGTGAAGGTCGGCGTGATCCACAACGGCGGCACCGCCGGGACGGTCGGCTTCGAGGTCCGCAGCGAGACGGGCGACGTCGTGCTGCAGCCGCAGCCCGGCGTCGGCTCGCTGCCGCGCGAGGCGGACGGGACGTACCACGTGCGTCTCGCCCGGTCCGGCGACACGTTCGTCGGCTCGTGGTCGCTTGACGGCGAGCAGTGGACCGAGCTCGCGGCCGTGACGAACGACCAGCTCGACGGGATCGGGGTCGGGCCGTTCGCGCTCGGCAAGAACCAGACCCAGCCCACGGTCGTCGCGTTCGAGGACTTCGTCCTCGTGGGCGAGGTGGTCGAGCAGCCGCTCGACGTCACGACCGAGGTCCAGGTCCGGTGCCTCGCCGGCAAGGCGTACGTCGCGGTGCGCGCGACGAACGCCGACGGCGTCCCGATCGACGTCACGCTGACGACGCCGTTCGGCACCAAGGCGTTCACCGCCGTCCGGCCGGGCGCCTCGGCGTACCAGTCGTTCGCCGCCCGGGCGACGTCCGTCGAGGCGGGCGTCGTGGGCGTCGCGGCGACGGGCGACGGCCGCACGTTCGCGGCCGATCTCGCGTACGACGCCACGAGCTGCGGCTGACGCGGCAGCTCGCGCAGCAGGCCGAGGGCCGGTCGGGGACGTCCCCGACCGGCCCTCGGTCGCGCGGGACGTCGCGCCGCGTCAGGCGCGGGGGAGCGCCATGACCACGTCGGTGTGCGTCTCGCCGCCGACCACATAGGTGCGCCCGCCGACGACGTCGAAGCGGTGCTTGTGGTAGAACGCCTGCGCCCGGGCGTTGAGACCGTTCGTGCCGAGCCAGACGCGCAGGCCGGGACCGAGCCGAGCGGCCGCGTCGGTCGCCGCGGTCATGAGCACGCCCGCCACACCCGTGCCCTGGGCGTCGGGGTGCACGTAGATCTTCGACAGCTCGACCGCCTCGCCGGGCCCGACGGCCGCCGCGACGTCCGGGTCGTCCGGCTCGCCGCGGACGAGGAGCGCGTACCCGAGGAGGCCCGGGTCGTCGTGCGCGTCGGGGACGTCGTCCGTGACGTCGTCGGGCACCGGCTCGACGAGGAGGAGCGCGTGCGCGGCGCTCGCGGCCCACCCGCGGAACCGCTCGGGCGAGAGCTGGGTCGCGACGTGCTCGGCGATCGCCTCGGGCGACGTACCGGGCGGGCACGCGAGCGGGAAGGTCAGGGCGGCGAGCCCGGCGAGCGCGGGTGCGTCGGCGGTCGTCGCGCGGCGCACGCGGACGGCGGCCGGGGCGGTGGTCAGGTCGTCGGGCATGCCTGCGAATCTACGCCCGCGAGCCGGGCGGGCGGGTCCCGCACCCGCCCGCGCGGCGGCGCCTCCGGGCATGATGGACGCGTGACGCGCATCGACCTCAACGCCGACCTCGGCGAGGGCTTCGGCCGCTGGACCCTCGCCGACGACCAGGCCCTGCTCGGCCTCGTGACCAGCGCGAACGTCGCCTGCGGGTTCCACGCGGGCGACCCGGCGACGATGCGGAGCGTGACGCGGGACGCCGTCGCGCGCGGCGTGCGCGTCGGCGCGCACGTGAGCTACCGCGACCTCGCGGGCTTCGGGCGGCGCTTCATGGAGGTCGGCCCGGCCGAGCTCGCCGACGACGTCCTCTACCAGCTCGCCGCGCTCGACGGCTTCGCGCGGCTCGCGGGGGACCGGGTGCGCTACGTCAAGCCGCACGGGGCGCTCTACAACGCGATCGTCCACCACGAGGCGCAGGCGCGCGCGGTCGTCGACGCCGTCCGCGCCTACGACCCCGCCCTCCCCGTGGTCGGCCTCCCCGGCTCCGCGGTGCTGCGCCTCGCCGACGCGGCCGGGCTCCCCACGGTGCGCGAGGCGTTCGCCGACCGGGCCTACCTCCCCACGGGCGAGCTGGTCCCGCGCGGCCTGCCGGGCGCCGTCGTGCACGACGCCGAGCAGGTCGCCCGGCGCGTCGTCGAGCTCGCCACGTCGGGCACGGTGCTCGCCGCGGACGGCTCGCCCCTGCGCGTGGAGGCCGACTCGGTGTGCGTCCACTCCGACACGCCGGGCGCCGTCGGGCTCCTGGGCGCCGTCCGCGCCGCCCTCCAGGGTGCGGGCGTCGAGCTGCGGCCCTTCGCCGACGCCCGGCCGGGTGCGGGCGAGGGCACCGCGCCGTGACGGGTGCCGTCCACGGGTTCGGTGAGACCGCGCTGCTCGTCGACCTGCCCGACCTGGCGGCCGTGCGGTCGCTGCACCGGGCGCTCGCGGCCGACGTGCCGCCCGGGGTCGTGGACGTGGTCCCGGCCGCGCGGACCGTCCTGGTCCGGTGCGCGGCGCGCGGTGACGTCGCCCGTGCCCGCGCCTGGGTCTTGGAGGCGCTGCTCCGCGCGTCGTCGGACGACGAGCCTCCGGCCGCCGGTCCCGTGGTGGAGATCCCGGTGCGCTACGACGGCCCCGACCTGGACGACGTCGCCCGCTGGGCGGGGGTGAGCGCCGAGGAGGTCGTCGCCCGGCACTCCGGGCGCGAGTACGAGGCCGCGTTCGGCGGCTTCGCGCCGGGCTTCACGTACCTCGTGGGCGTCGATCCCGTCATCGCGGCGCCGCGCCTCGCGACGCCGCGCACGCGCGTCCCCGCGGGGTCCGTCGCGCTCGCCGGCGACCTCACGGCCGTCTATCCCGGCGAGTCCCCGGGCGGGTGGCGCCTGCTCGGCCGCACCGCCGCACGGATGTTCGACGTCGACCGCGACCCACCCGCGCTCGTCGCACCCGGAGCGCGCGTCCGGTTCGTGCCCGTGCAGGGAGGCGCCACGCCCCGACGCCCAGGGCCGAGCGGCGAGCCGCCGACCGCCGTCTCCGCGTCGCCACCGGAGGACGTGCCGGTCGGGACGCGGAATGGGCCGCCGCCCGCCGTCCCCACGGCGCCACCGGTCGAGACGCGGGGTGAGCCGGCGACCGCGGCCGCGGGGGAGGACCGGGTGGTCGCGCCGCACGGAGAGAGCCGAGCGGGTGCGGGCGTCGAGGTGCTCGCGACGGGTCCCCTCGTCCTGGTCGAGGACGACGGCCGGCCCGGCCTCGCCGCGGTCGGCGTCGGCCCGTCGGGGGCGGCGGACCGGACCTCCCACGGGCTCGCCAACCGCCTCGTCGGCAACCGTGAGGGCGCCGCGGCCCTCGAGGTCACGCTCGGCGGGCTCGCGCTCCGGTTCCGGGGACGCGCGGTCGTCGCGCTCTCCGGAGCGGCGGTCCCGGCGACGGTCGCCGGGGTTCCCGTGGGCATGAACGCGCCCGTGCGGGTGCCCGACGGGGCGGTGCTGCGGCTCGGCCAGGCCGCGCGAGGGCTACGGACCTACGTCGCGGTCCGGGGCGGGATCGTCGCGGACGCGGTGCTCGGCTCGCGGTCCCGCGACGTCCTGTCCGGGATCGGCCCGGACCCGCTCGCCCCGGGGGACGTGCTGCGGGTCGGAGCACCGCCCCCGGGCTCGTGGCTGCCGGTCGACGTAGCGCCGGTGCGGCACGTCCCGGGCGTCCTGCGCCCGGGGGAGCGGGTGGGCGCCGTGCTCGAGGTGATCCCGGGCCCGCGAGGCGACTGGTTCCTCCCCGGGGCGTGGCAGGCGCTGCGGGCGCTGCGGACCGTGAGCGCGGACAGCGACCGCGTCGCGATCCGCCTCGGCGGGCAGGCGGTCCCGCGGCGGGCGGGCGAGCTCCCGTCCGAAGGCCTCGTCCGCGGGGCGGTGCAGATCCCGCCCGACGGCCGGCCGGTCGTGTTCCTGGCGGACCGTCCCGTCACCGGCGGGTACCCCGTCATCGGGGTGCTGCGCGAGGAGGACGTCGACCGCGCGGCGCAGCTCCGTCCGGGCGACCGGGTCGTGCTCCGGGGGACACGGGGGTACTGACGAGGACGCACGCCCACGCGCGCACGACGGGTGCGCACGGCCTGGTGCGCAGCGCCGGGTGGGAGACGCGCGGACGGAGGTGCCGGCGGCGCGTGGCCGAGGGCCGAGGCGCTGACCTGGACCAGGACCGACGAACGGGTGCGCGGCGTGTGTGCCGGGTCACCCGGACCCGGCTTGACCCTGGCGCGACGGGCCGCGTAATGTTCTGGATGTCGGCCCGACAGGGAGGAACAGACACCGCCTCGAACGATCGAGGGTGGCTGGTCCCGGGGTCGAAACCCTTCCACCGCATGGCGTAGGATGTTCTCCTGCCCGCAGCGAGGAAGTCCCAGGACGACTGGACCACGGCGAACAGCCGGGTTGAGGATTCGGGGAAGGCCTGGTAAGGTTGAAGG
>NZ_JBGNYC010000033.1:0-55367 GCF_051844275.1 Cellulosimicrobium sp. CpK407 | reverse complement strand
GGTGACCAGACCGCCGTCGGGCAGGACCACGGCTCTATCGCGCGTCGCGGCGCCTGTTCGGCGCGGGGGCGGGGTTCGCCGTAACCTGGCAGACGTCGTCGGCGACGTCCGCGACGCAGGCGGGCGGGCACCGGCGCTCTCCCACCCCGTCGCCCCGAGGAGGCCCCGTGCCCGAGCCCGTCACCGCTGCGCCTGGTGCGGCAGCAGCCCCCGACTCCCTGCCGCACGTCGTGGTGGTCGGTGCGGGGTTCGCCGGCCTCGCCGTCGTCAAGGGGCTCGCGAAGGCCCCCGTGCGCGTGACGCTCGTGGACCGCCGCGTCTACAACACGTTCCAGCCGTTGCTCTACCAGGTCGCGACCGGCGGCCTGAACCCGGGTGACGTCACGTACTTCCTGCGCGGGCTGCGGCTCAAGCAGAAGAACGTGCGGGTGGTGCACGAGCACCTCGTCGGGATCGACCACGAGGCGCGCCGCATCCGGCTCCTCAACGACGAGTGGGTCGACTACGACTTCCTCGTCGTCGCGAACGGCGTCACGGCGAACTTCTTCGGCACCCCGGGCGCCAAGGAGAACTCGTTCCCCATGTACTCGCGGTCGCAGGCGATGAAGATCCGCGACACGCTCTTCATCCGGCTCGAGAAGGCGGCGGCGAACCCCGGGACGGACGAGGGTCTGCGCGTCGTGGTCGTGGGCGGCGGCGCGACGGGCGTCGAGGTCGCGGGGGCGCTCGCCGAGCTGCGCACCGCGGGCCTGCGCCCCGCCTACCCGGAGATCCACGGCGACGCGTTCGAGGTGAAGATCGTCCAGCGCGGCGGCGAGGTGCTCAAGTCGTTCCACCCGAGGCTGCGCCGGTACGCCGCCGAGGAGCTGCGACGTCGCGGCGTCGGCCTGCACCTGGGGGCCGGGGTCGCCGAGGTGCTGCCGGATGCCGTCGTGCTCACGGACGGCACGCGCATCCGGTCCGACCTCACGGTCTGGTCGGCGGGCGTCCACCCGCACGAGGAGGTCGACGACTGGGATCTGCCGCGCGGCGAGGGCGGGCGCGTCGTCGTCGGGGACGACCTGCAGGTGGAGGGTCTGCCCGGGGTCTTCGCGGCCGGCGACATCGCGATCTCCCCGGCGGGGCTGCCGCAGCTCGCGCAGCCGGCGATCCAGTCGGGCGCTCAGGTCGCGCGCAACATCGAGGCGCTGCTCGCGGGGTGCCCGACGACGTCCCTGCGCTACTTCGACAAGGGCACCATGGCGGTCATCGGGCGGCGCGCGGCGATCGCGGAGGTCGTCGGGCGGCTGCGGCTCACGCGGGGCGTGGCGTGGCTCGCGTGGTTGTTCGTCCACATCATGGGGCTCATCGGGCCCCGCAACCGGCTGACGACGCTCGCCGGCCTGGTCACGCGCTACGGCTTCCCGTTCCACCGGCGGCCGATCCCCATCGTCGGCGACGTCCCGACCGTCCGGCCGCCCAAGCGCACGGCCCCGCGCGGCGGCTGACCCGCGCTCGAGGATCACCCGGCCCTGCCCCCTCCCCCGGCCGCACGCGCGGCGACCGTCACGTACCCTCGAAGACGCAGGGAAGTTCGCAGGGGCAACGGGGGCACGTGTGGTGGCAGGACGAACGACGGCACCGTCGACGACGACGGGCCGGCAGAAGGACATCTCCCAGGAGCACGGGGCGCACCGCGTCGGGCGTGCGCGCACGACGGCGGTACCGCGACGGACGCGCGTCGTCGTGCTCGCGGCCGTGGCGGTGGCGGCGCTGGCGGGCTGCCGCGTCGAGGGGGTGCCGGGCGGTCCCGGGACCCCGACGCCGTCGCCCACCGTAGAGCCGACCACGGGCCCGACCGGGGAGCCGACCGGCGACCCGACGACCGGCCCCACCGACGGCCCGACGACCGGGCCGGGCAGCCCGGTCCCGCCGGGCGGGTCCGACGGCATCGAGCTCTCGGTCGAGATCGAGCCCGCGTTCCCGATGCCGAACCTCGTCGAGACGAGGCTCAAGCAGGCGCGCGCCGACCTGGAGCAGCGGGGCGCGGTGACGGTGGTGGTCGTCGACGCACGCGACCCCCAGGCGGGCGCTCTGCCGGGCGCGTCGAACGGCTGGACGGTCTGCGTGCAGGACCCGACGGGCGGCGACCTCGTCCGGGCGTCGGAGACGGTCGTCCTCGGCGCCGCCCCGAACGCCCGCCAGTGCCCCTGACCAGTCCCTCGGGTGGCGGTGCGGCCGGTGCGGGAGCACCGTGGGACCAGACCGCGAGATCGGCCTGACGGTCTCGAGATCGGCCCTCCGGGGGTCGATCTCGGCCACTCGGGTCGATCTCGACGCCCGCAGACAGGAGCACGCCGCATGAAGATCGCCCTCGTCGGTGCCCACGGCAAGGTGGGCCGGCTGCTCGTCCCGATCCTCGTCGACCACGGCGCCGCCGTGACGGGGATCGTGCGCGCCGAGGAGCAGCTCCCGCTCGTCCGGCGCCTGGGCGGCGACCCGCTCCTGCTCGACGTCGAGAGCGCGTCCGTCGACGAGCTCGCCGCCGCGCTCGGCGGGTTCGACGCCGTCGTGTGGTCCGCGGGGGCGGGCGGCGGGAACCGGGAGCGCACCTACGCCGTCGACCGCGACGCCGCGAGCCGTTCGATGGACGCCGCCTCCGCCGCCGGCGTGAGCCGGTACCTCATGGTGTCGTGGATCGGGTCCGTGCCCGACCACGGCGTCGACCCCGACTCGAGCTTCTTCGCCTACGCGGACGCCAAGCTCGCCGCCGACGACCACCTGCGCGGCACCGACCTCGACTGGACGATCCTCGGGCCCGGCACGCTGACCGACGACGGCCCGACCGGCGCGATCCGCGTCGTCGGTGACGGCCCCGACGGGCTCGACGGCGCCGACGACGTCCCGAGCGGCGCCGCGTCACGGGTGTCGCGCGCAGACGTCGCGATGGTCGTCGCGCAGGCCGTGCGCACCCCGGCGACCGTCGGGCGCTTCGTGCGGTTCACCGCGGGCGGCACGCCGATCCTCGAGGCGCTCGACAGGTAGCCGTCAGCGCCCGAGTCGGCGGCCCACCCGCTCGCGCAGGTCGAGCGCCGTGCGGCGCCACGTCGCCGCGCGCGCCACGACCGACCCGACGCTCGTGTCCTCGGCGCGCACGTGCACGACCTCGACGCCGCGCTCGGCGGCCGTGCGGACGATCGTGTCCGTGGCGCCGCGCAGCGCGAGCTGGAGCAGGACGCTCGTCGTGCTCGCCTGCGCCTCGCCCGTCCCGAACCGCCGCCGGTAGACCACCTGCGTCACCACCCGGTCGAACATCGGGTCCGACGGCGCGTCCGCGACCGTGTCGGCGACGTCCGCGCCCGGGGCCTCCGCATCGTCGTCGGGCAGGTCCGGGACGCTTCCCTCGGCGCCGGCCGTCCCGAGGAGGGCCTGGGCGTCGGCGACGGCGTCGTCGCCGTCCGCTTCCGGCGGGAGCACGGCGAGGTAGAGCGAGAGCAGGAGCTCGCTGATCTTCCGCAGGACCCACGCTCGGCCGGGCAGCGGGGGCAGCGCCACGACGTACTGCGCGAGGTTCACCTCCAGCGCCTCGGCCGACAGGCACGTCCACGCGGGCGCCGTGCGCACCTCGACCACGCGCTCCCAGTCCACGTCCTTGCCGTCGAGGCCCACCCGCCGGGGGCCGATCGTCACCGCGCCGAACCGGTCGAGCAGCGCGAGCGGCGCCGTCGCGAACCGCGGCACGTAGGGGACGAGCCGCACGACCCCTTGGACCGACACGTCCCACTCGCGGTCGAGCGGGTACGACGGCCGCGGGTACGCGGCGATCGCGCGCCGCACCCACTCCGCGACGACCTCGTCGAACGCACCGTCGTCGGCGGGACCGGCGCCCGTCCCGCCGTCGGCCTCCGCACCGTCGGCCGCGAGCGCCTCGACGAGCGCGTCCTCCAGCGCGGCGTCGAGGTCCGGTCCGGCGCCATGGTCGGCCCCCGGGTCGACGGCGCCGCGCACGGCCGCCTGTCCGCCCTCGAGCAGGTCGACCGGGTGCTCGCCGGGCCGGGTGCCGGGCTGCTCGGCCGGCTGCCCGGCCGGCTGCCCGACGTCGCCCCGAGCGCGCCGGCCGAGCGGGCCGGGCAGCGAGAACGAGGGGCGCGGGAGCGTGGGGCGCGGCACCGCCGGGACGCGCAGGAGGCGCTTCTCGCCGAGCAGCCGTGCGAGGGTGCTGCGCCCGTCGCCCGATGTCGTGCCGGGCAGGTCGGGGCCCTCGCCCGGCTCGTCGTCCGTCGTCGTGAGGAACGGTTCCTTCGCCACGTGACCCCCTGTCCGTCGCGCCTCCCGACGGCGCACCGCGGGCCAGCGTAGACCTGGTGGGGGCGCAGGCGGGGCCGCCCTCCCGTGGAGGACGGCCCCGCCGTCGTGCGACCCGCGCGGCGTCAGCCGCAGGCGATCGCGTCGTACGCGACGTCGTACGTCTGCGCGTGGTTCTCCCCGCCGCCCGCGAGGCGCGCGACGACGCTCACGGTGCCCGCGTCGACCGAGGCCGACCGGGTGGAGAACGACTGGTACGCGTTCGCGTCCGGAGCGACCTGGCCGAACGCCCGCTGGCCGAACGGCGTCACGAGGCGCAGCGACACGGGCTGGTCCTCGCCGTTGGTCGCGCGGACGGCGACGTACGCGGTGCCGTTCAGGCACCGCGCCTCCGCCTCGATCGCGTCGACGCGGGGGTTGCCGACGCCGTTGATCGCGAACGTGTCCTCGGACAGCGAGGCGACCGCGTGCCCGATCGCGCGGGACATGATGTCGAGCGCGGTCGCGTCGACGTTGTCGATCGTGTCCGCGGGCGAGTGGTAGTTCGGGTCGTAGAAGATGCCCTCGGTGCCGCCGAACAGCGCGACCTCCTCGGCTGTCTTCGAGCCGTCCGCGCCGGTGAACAGGCCGGACGCCGGGATCCCGTTCTCGATGAACGCCTGGTAGTCGGAGCGGCCCGAGAACTCGGTGTCGACCCACGCCTGGTCGATGCCGTCGAAGTAGTCGGTGAACACCGCCTCGGTCTCGGCCGAGCCCGGCGGCACCTCGACGGGCGCGGGGTACGTCGACTCGTTCGCGTCGTACACGCCGATGATGTAGTTCGGCGAGCCGACCATGTCGAAGTTGAGATAGGTCGCGATGTCGTCGAGCGCCGCGGGGTCGTTCTCGACGAGGTCGCTCACGTAGTGCGTCGAGCCGCGCAGCCCGACCTCCTCCGCGCCCCACCACGCGAACCGGACCGCGTTCTCGACGTCCTGGCCGCCGTCGGTCGCGGCGGCGAGCTGGACCGCGACCTCCAGGATCGCGGCCGACCCAGAGCCGTTGTCGTTGATGCCCGGGCCGTCCTCGACGCCGTCGAGGTGCGCGCCGACCATGACGACGTTGTGGTCGCGACCGCCCGGCGTCTGGGCGAGCACGTTGAACGTCTCGAACTCCTCGACGTGCGTCTGCAGGTCGTAGGTCGCGACCGCCTCGGCACCGCCCGCGATCGCCGCGAGGATCGCCTGGCCGTCGGCCTGCGTGATGCCGACGGTCGGGACCCAGACGTCGCTGGCCTCGCCGAGGGTCGGGTTGAGCGCGCCGTCGGTGTTGTTGTAGAGGATCACGGCGGCGGCGCCGGCCTCCGCGGCGAACCGTGCCTTGTCCGCGAACGGGCACGACCCGCGGCTGACCAGCGCGACGGCGCCGTCGACCGCGACCCCGTCCCAGGTGTCGGCGGTGCAGCCCTGGACCAGCGCGTCGGCGGGCTGGACGATCGGGCCCGTGACGCCGTCGTCCGGGGTGTCGGGGGCGAACTCGGCGGGGTACACGTCCGACGTCACCTCGACGCCGGCCGCGGTGAGGGACAGGTCGTCGGTGACCAGGTCCTCGAACGTGAAGTACTGGCGCTCGGGCTCGTAGCCCGCGGCCCGCAGGGCGTCCTCGACGTAGACGGCGCTCGCCTCGTAGCCGGGCGTCTCCATCGCGCGGTTGCCGCCGTTGGCGTCCGCGATGTCCTGGAAGTCCTGGAGCCGCTGCATGACCGCGTCGCCGGTGACGAGGTCCTCGAGCGGGGGAGGCCCGTCGGCGGCGCGGAGGCCGCCCCCGGGGGCAGCGCCGACGGGCGCTGCGGTCAGAGCCGCGAGCACGAGGCTCGCGGCGGCGGCAGACGGGACGATCGTTCGTGGTCTCACGCATCCTCCTCGACAGTGGCCCCCGCCGACCGACCCCGGTCGTGTCGGGGTCCGGCCGAGTCGCACACGAGACGCGACGCTGCGAGGGCTCGTGTGCTCGCGAGCGTAGGCCCACGCGGCCACGCGCGAAACCCCTGGGCGCGCACGGGTCGGCTGTGGTCGGCCCGGGTGGCGACCAGGCGTGGGCGGCGTCGGGCAGACTGTGCCCGTGCCCGGATTCGCCGTCGTCGACCTCGAGACCACGGGGTTCTCCCCGCGTCTCGGCGACCGGGTCGCCGAGGTCGCGGTGGTGCTGGTCGACGCCGCGGGCCGGGTCGAGGACGAGTGGTCCACCCTGGTCAACCCCGAGCGCGACCTGGGGCCCCAGCACGTGCACGGCATCGCGGCGGCCGACGTCGCCCTCGCCCCGACGTTCGACCGCGTGGCCCCCGCGCTCCTGCGCCTGCTCGCCGGGCGCGTCCTCGTGGCCCACAACGCGGCGTTCGACACACGGTTCCTGCGCGCGGAGATCGGGCGCGCGGGCATCGCGGCCGCGATCGACCCCGTCGCGTGCCTGTGCACGCAGCAGCTCGCGGGCCGGTACCTCACGGGCTCGCGCGCGCTCGCCGCGTGCTGCGCGGCCGTGGGCGTCGTGCACGACGGCGTCCACTCGGCCCTGGGCGACGCGCGCGCCACCGCGGGGCTGCTCGGGTACTACCTCGACGTCGCGGCCGACGACGAGTGCTGGGACGTGGCACGCGCCGCGGCCGACGGGGTGCGGTGGTCGCTGCCCGCCTCGCTCCCCGGCGTGGAGCCGGTCCTGCGCGGCGCGAGCCGCGCCCGCGGGCACTGGCTCGCCGGGCTCGACGAGGCACCGAGCACCCGCGCGGGCGACGCGCGCGCCCAGGCCGAGCGCCCGGACGTCGACACCGAGACCTACCTGCGTCTTCTCGACGCCGCGCTCCTCGACCGCTACGTCTCGCACTCGGAGCGTGCGGCGCTCCTCGCCGAGGCGCGGCGGGCCGGGCTGGACCGGGCCGCGGTCGAGGGCCTGCACCGCGACTACCTGACCGCCCTCGCCCGGGCGGAGCTCGACGCCCTCGACGGCGCGACCGCCACGGGCGATCGCGACGACGGCGGCTCCGTCCGCGACGACCCCGCGCTGCACGAGGTCGCCGGCCAGCTCGGCCTCGACGCCGACGACGTCGCGGGAGCCGTCGAGGCGGCGCTCGGGGCGCGCCTCGCGGCCGAGCTCGCCGTCGCGCCACGCCCGGCGTTCGTGCTCGCCGACGGCGACGAGGTCGTGCTCACCGGGTCGATGTCGCGCACGCGCGAGGCCTGGGAGCGCGACGTGCGGGCCGCCGGCCTCTCGCCCTGGCCCTACGTGACGCGCCGGAGCCGGCTCGTCGTCGCCGCCGATCCGGACTCGCTCTCGACGAAGGCCCGCACGGCCCGGCGGTACGGCATCCCCGTCGTCACCGAGGCGGCCCTCGCGGCGCTGCTCACGGCTCGGGGAGGGCCGAGCGGACGCACGTCGGGCGCCGGGGTGCGACGCTGGGCGTCATGAGCCCGCACGCCTCGCCCGGCACCGGCACCGGCACACCGGCCGATGCCGGTACCGACGCCGACGCGCTCGTCGACGGGCTCTTCGCGCTGCCGCTCGAGCAGTTCGTCGTCGCCCGCACTGCGGCGGCGAAGGAGATCAAGGCGTCGGGGGACGCCGTGGGTGCGGAGCGCGTGGCACGGCTCGCGAAGCCGACCGTGGCGGCGTGGGTCGTCAACCAGGTCGCGCGCGAGCGACCCGACGACGTCGCCGCCCTCGTCAGCCTCGGGGACGAGCTCCGCGACGCGACGGCCGACCGCGACCGCACACGCATCCGCACGCTCGACCGGCTGCGGCGCGAGCGCGTGGAGCGCGTCGTGGGCGAGCTGCGCGACGCGGGCGAGGTCGCCGGCCGGGCGGTCTCCGCGACGGCGCTCGACCGGCTCGCGGAGACGCTCACCGCCGCCGTCATGAACCCGGACGCGGGCGCGCTCGTGCGCGCGGGGCGGCTCTCGCAGGCGCTGCAGCACGTCGGGTTCGGGATCGTCGACGAGGGCGGCGAGCCCGCCGACGTCGTCGAGCTGCGGGCGCGGACCGGCGGCACCGCGGGGCCGGGCGGGCCTGGGACCGCGGGCCCGGGGACGAGCACGACGCGCGGCGGGCGCGGAGCCCGGTCCGCACGGGCCGACGCCGGCTCGGCCGACGGGGAGAGCCCCGCGGAGGACGCCGTGGCGGCCGCGGAACGGGAGGTCGAGGAGACGGCCGCCGAGGTCGACCGCCTCGAGGCCGAGCGCGACGAGGCGGACACGCGCGTGCGCGCGGCGAGCGACGCCGTCGGGCAGGTCGAGGACGAGCTCGGGCGCGTCGAGGACGAGCTGGCCCGGCTCGCCGACGAGCGCGAGGACCTGCGCGCGCGGCTCGCCGAGGCGCGCGACGCCGTCGCAGCGGCCCAGGAGTCGCTCGACGACGCCGACGCGCGGCTCGACGCCGCCGAGGAGCGCGCCGCGGCCGCCCGCAAGGCCCGGCGCACCGCGCGCCGCGGGTGAGCGGACCCACCGGGTCCCGGCGTCCGACGCGTGCGTGCCGCGCCGACCGACGCGCTACGGAGCGGTAGGGAATCCCCGTACGCCGGTGCGGGAGAACCACACGATCGGCCACCGACCGTTGACCTGCGGCGGGTGCGGCGGCACCGTCGGCCCATGCCCCGCACCGCACGCGGCGACGCCGCCGCCGCCCACTCGCTCCCGGCCCTGCACCCGGCCTCGACCTCGGCTCCGACCCGGCCCGGTCGCCGCCGCACGGCGCTCGTCGGGCTGGTCGTCGGAGCCTGCGCCGTGCTCGCCGGGGCACCTGCCGCCGCGACGAGCGCGGTGGCGAGCGACGCCGTCGTGCACGTCGCCACCGCGAACGAGCTGCGCGCTGCGCTCGGCGCCGCTGTGCCGGGCCAGACGATCGAGCTGGCGGACGGGACGTACGTCGGCAACTTCAAGGTCACGGGCCGGGCGGGGACGGCGAGCGACCCCGTCGTGCTGCGCGGGAGCGCCGCGGCCGTGCTGCGCACGTCGAGCGGGGGCGGCAACGTCCTGCACCTCACCGACGCCGACCACTGGACGGTGCAGGGCATCACCGTCCAGCACGCGCAGAAGGGCATCATGGTCGACTCGTCCGACCACGTGACGATCGACGCCGTCACGGTGCACGACCTCGACATGGAGGGCATCCACTTCCGGTCGTCGAGCTCGTACGGGATCGTGCGCGGGTCGACCATCCACGACACCGGCCAGAACCTGCGCGGCATGGGCGAGGGGGTCTACGTCGGCTCGGCGAACGACTACTCCGACCGGTCGGACCACGTGCAGATCCTCGACAACACCATCGGCCCGCTCGTGCGCGGGGAGAACGTCGACGTCAAGGAGGGGACGACGGGCGGCCGGATCGCGGGCAACACGTTCGTCGGCGACGGGCTCACGGGGGCGAACTACGACGACTCGTGGGTCGACGTGAAGGGCAACGACTACGTCGTCGAGGACAACGTGGGGACGGTCACGACGAAGTCCGGGTTCCAGACGCACCAGCAGTCCCCGGGGTGGGGCTGCGGCACCGTGTTCCGCGGCAACCACGCCGACCTCACGGGCGCGACGGGCAGCGGCCGGTACGCGATCGAGGTGACGGTGCACGACCCCGTGACCTGCCCGGTCACGGTGACGGACGACAACACGGTCGTCGGCGGGGACGGGCTCGTGAACCCCGGCGTCCCCGTGACGGCCACGGGCGGCGGCACCCCGACGCCCGACCCGACGGAGCAGCCCACGCCCGACCCGACCGACGAGCCCGACCCCGACCCCGACCCGACGGACACCCCGACGCCGGAGCCCGAGCACCCCGCGGAGTGCGACGACCCGTCGCTCGCCGGATGGTCCGCGACGACGGTCTACGTCGGCGGCGACCGGGTGCTGCACGGCGGGAGCCTGTGGCAGGCGCGGTGGTGGACGCAGGGCGAGACGCCGTCGTCCGCGGCGTGGGGGCCGTGGCAGCACGTCGCGCTCTGCTGACGCCCGCGGGTCGGGCGGAGCGGGTCGGGCACCGCGTCGTTCGTCGTCCGCGAACGCGGGACTGAGCCGGGCACGCTCAAGGTTGGACAGGTCAGGACGCCACGGGCCGACCGTGGCACGACAGGCCTGGAGGACCACCATGATCAGCACCTACACCGTGGCGCCGTTCCGCCCGCTGCCCACCGAGCGCGTCGTGCGCCAGCTCTGGGCGCGGCCCGCGGGTGCGCCCGTCGCGCGGACGGGCTACGCGCCCGCCGCGGACGTCTACCGCGAGGGCGACGACCTCGTCGCCCGCTTCGACCTGCCGGGCGTCGACCCGGAGCGGGACGTGACCGTCGAGCTCGAGGGTCGTCGCCTCGTCGTCCGCGGCGAGCGTCGCGACCAGCGCGTCGTCGAGGCCCCCGCGGCGGAGACGACCGAGGCGGCCGACGGGGAGCAGCCCGAGTCGGGCGCGGACGAGACCGGCGCCGACGAGGCGGCCGAGGTCGCCCCGGCCGGGCGCCGCGTCCGCGAGGTGCGGTTCGGCGCGTTCCGCCGCACCGTCACCCTGCCGAAGACCGCGGAGGCCGACGCCGTCCGGGCGTCCTACGACGCGGGCGTGCTCACCGTGACGGTCGCCGGCGTGTTCGCCGGCCGCGCTCCCCAGCGCATCGAGGTCACGCGCGCGGCCTGACGCCGCACCGCCGGCGCGGCGGACGACGTCGCGCCGGCGCTCCGACCCCGGTCGCGCCCGCCCCTGCGCGCCCGGACCACGGACGGGGCCGGCACCTTCGGGTGCCGGCCCCGTCCGTCTGCCCGGCTCAGCCGAGGAACGACCGCAGGGCCTCGGTGACGAGTGCGTGGTCGTCGCCCTGGGCGAGCCCGGACACGGTCACGACCCCGACGATCCCGACGCCCTCGACACGCACCGGGAACGCTCCGCCGTGGGCGGCGTACTCCTGCAGCGGGAGCTGGTGCTGGTCGGCGAACGTCGTCCCCTTCGCGCGGGCGCGCAGGCCCACGAGGTACGACGACGCCCCGAACCGCTCGACGACCCGCACCTTGCGCTCGACCCAGGAGTCGTTGTCCGGGGTCGTGCCCTCGCGCGCCGCGTGGAACACCTGCTGCGGTCCCTTGCGGACGTCGATCGTCACGGGCAGGTCGCGCTCGTCGGCGAGCTCGACGAGCAGGCAGCCGAGACGCCAGGCGTCGTCGTGCGTGAAGGTGCGGAGCACGAGGTCGCGCTCGTCCGCCTCGACGGAGGCGATCAGGGCGGCGAGGTCGTCGGGCGTCGTCGTCATGCCGCTCATCGTGGCACGATCACGCCGTGACGACGACGCCGCCCCCGCCCGCCCGCGAACCCCTCGACCCGCTCGGCTTCTCCCTCCTCGACCGCGCGTCGGGCGTGCTGCTCGCCCAGGCGGCGGGCGACGCGCTCGGGGTCCCGTACGAGTTCGCGCAGCCGCCCGGCCCGGGCCAGCCAGAGTCGGTCGCGGTCATGCGCGGCGGCGGTCTCGGCCCGTACGCGCCGGGCGAGTGGAGCGACGACACGCAGATGTCGGTGTGCGTCGCGCGGGTCACGGCCGCCCGCGACGTGCTCTCCCCCGTCCCGGACGCGTTCGGCGCGACGCCGCTCGACGAGGTCGCCGCCGCGTTCGAGGCGTGGCGGACCGGGGGCGCGACCGACGTCGGGACGCAGACCGCCGCCGTGCTGCGCGACGCCGCCGCCCGCCGGGGACCCGCCGCGAGGCGCCTGCGCGAGGCGTCGGCCGCGCTGCACGCGGCGACCGGACGCACGGCCGGGAACGGCGCGCTCATGCGCACGGGCGTCGTCGGGCTGGTGGCCCTGGACGACCGGGACGCGACCGCCCGCGCGGCGCGGGCCGTCGCGGAGATCACGCACACCGACCCGCTCGCTGCCGAGTCGTGCGTGCTCTGGTCGGAGGCGGTGCGGGTCGCGGTGACCGAGCAGCGGCTGGACGCGCGCGCGGGGCTGGACCTCCTCGACCCGGACGCCGCGGCGCGCTGGTCGGCGTGGATCGCCGACGCCGAGCGCGCGCGGCCCACGGCCGACCTGCGGCAGAACGGCTTCACCGTCACCGCGCTCCAGGCGGCGTGGCACGCCATCGCGACGACCTCCGCGCCGCAGGGCTCGACGTTCGCCCACCGCGACCACCTCGTGGCCGCGCTCCAGGCCGCCGTCTCGATCGGCGGCGACACGGACACGGTCGCGGCCATCGCCGGCGCCCTGCTCGGTGCGTGCTACGGAGCCCGGGCCGTGCCGTACGAGTGGGCGACCGCCGTCCACGGCTGGCCCGGGATCGCCGGGCGCCAGCTCACCGCACTCGCTCGGCACACCGCGCAGGCCGGCCTCGTCCGTTCGGGCGCGCTCGAGCCGACCGGCGCCGAGCCGGTGCGCACGCAGTTCTGCCCGCTGTGCGGGACGCTCGTCCGCTGGAACCCCCGCTACCCGCGGCACGTGTGCACGTGGTGCGAGCGTGACGTCACCGACGAGGCCGGGCGCGCGGTCTCGCTGTCCAACGTGGACTTCGGCGGCGGCTACCAGGCGCACTACCTCGACCGCTCCCCCGCCTCCGACGCGGTCCGGGACGGCCGCGTCTGGATCGGCGGCGTCGAGCACCGGGCACGCGAAGCCCGCTTCGGCGGCATCGTCGTCGAGCCGCTCGACGAGCCGTCGACCTGACACGCCGAACCCGGGGTCGCTCCCCAGCGCGAGCGTGCGCTGGGGAACGACCCCGGGTTCGGCGGCGGGCTCAGCCGCAGGCGACCGCCGGGTAGGCGGCGTCCTGGACCGTGGGGGCAGCGTCGTCGGGTCGAGTGCCCGTCACCGTGACGGAGCCCGCGTCGGCCGCGACCGACCGCGTCGAGAACGACTGGTACGCGGCCTTGCCGGGCGCGACCGCCGCGAACGTGCGCGTGCCGAACGGCGTCGTGAGCGTGACGTCGGCGGGCACGTCGCCGGTGTTCGTCGCGCGGACCGCGACGTACGCCGTGCCGGCGAGGCAGCGCGCGCTGGTCTCGACGTCGAGGGCGGGGCCCGCCGCGTCCTCGCGCTGGAGCGTCACCCGGTCCACGACGCGCTGCGACCCGGTCGCGTAGGTGGTGACGGTCAGCGACGTGGGCGTGACGTCGAGGTCGGAGTAGCTGGCCTCGCGCGACTGCTCCCAGCGCGCCGTCCACGGCTTGGCGCCGTCGAAGTCGTAGAACTTGGAGCCCGACGACGAGTTGCCCGTGAGGTAGAGGACCTGGTCCTCGTCCGGGGTGAGCACGTCACCCTCGGCCGGCGCCTCGGCCGGGACGACGGGCGTCGCGCCCTCCATGAGGTACGAGCGCGTGTAGATGTGGTCGTGGCCCGCGAGGACGAGGTCGACGCCCAGGTCGCTGAAGACGGGCGACAGCGCCTCGCGCATGCGGACCACGTCCGTGTCGCGCGAGTGGAACGCCTGGCTGTACAGCGAGTGGTGGAACGTCACGACGACCCAGTCGTACGCGTCGCCGTGCGTGCCGATCACGTCGCGCAGGAACGCCTCGTGGCCGGCGATCTCGGCCGGGTCGAAGTCGTTCGAGTCGATCGCCACGACGAGCACGTTGTTGTACGCGTACCAGTAGTCCCGGCGCTGCTCGGTCGACAGGTTCGGCATCGCGTAGTGCTGGTCGTAGAGCGCGGACGCGGTGTCGTGGTTGCCGTCCTGGACGGCGAAGCGCAGCTCGCGCATCTCGCGCGGCGCGAGGAACCCGGCGTACTGCGCGGTGCTCCCCGCGTTCTCCACCTGGTCGCCCGCGGAGATGAGGAACGCGGTGTCCGGGTGGCGCGCGGTCATCGTGTCGAGGTTGGCGGCCCACCGCGTGGCGTCGTTCGTCGCGTTGCCGCTCGCGCCGATCTGCGCGTCGCCGATGAACAGCGCGCTGAACTCGTCGCCGAACGTGCCCGTGGTGAACGTCGTCGGCGTGGACCAGCCGGTGCTCGCGCTGCCGACGCGGTACGCGTAGGCCGAGTCCTCCTCGAGCCCGGTGATCGTCGCGTGGTGGTACGTCGCGCCGTCCGCGGCCGTGCCGTCCCGGGACGACGACGTCGCGGCCGCCTGCCAGTCGACCTCGCCGCCCGCCTCGTCGGCACGGGTCCACTGCACCTCGCCCGCGCCGGGCAGGGTCGAGAACCACGCGACGTTGGCCTGCGTCTCGTCCGCGCCGACGTTGAGCGCGACGTCGCGCACCTCGCCGTGCGTCGGGACGAGCGAGCGGACGTCGAGGTAGATGTCCGAGCTGGTCGGCGCGTCCTGGTAGAGCGCGACGGAGATCGTGTTCTCGCCGGGCTCGAACGCGTCGGCCGGCACGACGAACGTTCCCGTCACCGGGTCCGTGCGCCCGTTGCCGTGGTACTGCAGGTTCTCCGTGATCTCGCGGCCGTCGTCGCCCAGGCGCACGACCTCCTCGCCGTTCACGTAGACGATCACCGCGTCGTCGTAGACGATCTCGCCCTCGAACGCCGGGACGCCGTCGAGGTCCTCCGCGGTGAGCTCCACGTCGGTGCGGAAGAAGAACGTGGGCACGTCCGTCGTCGTGCCCTCGATGTACTGGGTGAGGAGCGTCGTGATCGGGAACGCGTCCCCGATGCCCGTCGCGGCGCCGCGCTTGGCGCCGAACGCGCCGGTCGCGGACTTCCACGCGGAGTCGTCGAACGCGGTGGTCGTCCACACGCGCTGGTCCGCGGCGGTGCCGGCTGGGTTCGTGTTGTCGTCGAGGTAGCGCCAGGTCGTGCCGGACGTCGAGAGCAGGGACTCGTCGGCGGCGGCCGTCGAGGTCGCGGTCGCGGCGACGAGCACCGTCCCCACCAGGGAGACGGCGAGCGCCGACGCCGCCGCGCGCGTCAGCGCGCCGGGCAGCCGGGAGGCGTGCGGGTTCATGGGTTCCTTCGCAGGTCAGGGGTCCGCGCGGCGACGACCGTCGGACCACCGTGGCGGCGCCGGACCCGTGGTGGGAAGCGCTGTCACGCTAGAGGCCCGGGATGGCGGGCACCCGTCGCCCCGGTGAACGCACGAGGACCGACCGGCGAACACGGCGCGCGCGGTCGACCCGTCAGGAGATGACGAGGCTCGCGATCAGGCCCTCGCGCAGGAGGATCGTGAACGTCGCGGGCCCGTTGTACCCGTCGCCGGAGACCGTGAGGTCCAGCAGCACCTCGTCGGGCGTGGCACCGTCGCGCAGCCCGGTCACGTCGAAGCGCGACCTCTTGCCGATGTTGTCCGTGCGGTCCCAGCTCGCGAGCTCGTCGTGCCCGCGGAACTGGCGTCCCCAGTCGTCGAGGAAGCCGTCGTCCGTGAACGCCGTGAGGAACCGGGCGGCGTCGCCCGCGTTCGTCGCGTCCACGAGCGTGCGCAGGGCGGGCGGGAGGTCGGGCGTCGTGTCGCTCATGCCACCCACTGTGCCCCGATCATCTCCCGACGACGACCCGGACGTGGTACGCCGCGGCCGCGGCGAGGTCCGCGCGGAGCCCGTCGAACAGCGCGACGCTCGCCGCGCCGGGCCAGTCCGCGGGCAGCGCCGAGAGCGGCAGGCCCGGGTCGGCGTACGGGACGGGTCGCCAGTCGTCGACCGCGCGCACCCACCGGGCGAACGCCGCGCGGGGCGAGGCGTCCCCACCGTGCGGCCGGACGCCGTCGGGCCGGACGCCGTCGGGCCGGACGCCGTCGGGCCGGGCGGCCCCGGGCCGCGAGCCGCCGTGCCGGGCGAGGAAGTCGCGGTGCAGCGCGGCGACCCGGTCGAGGTCCCACCACCGCGCGGCGGCGTCGGCGAACGACCCGGCGACGCGCGGCGGCCCGGCCACGAACACCGTCGCGGCCTCGCGCACGCCCAGCCCGACGAGGATCTCCTCGACCTCGTCCACGAGGTGCCCCGGCGCGATCCACAGGCCGTCCGCGACGGTGCCGGCACCGATCCACGCGAGGTGCCGCCGGAGCTGGTGCCGCACGGCACGCCGCTCCTCCGGGAGCGAGAACGACACGAGGCACCACGGGTCGTCGTCGCCCTGCTGCCGGTAGGCGAAGATCCGCCGGTCGCCCCGCGCCAGCATCCGCGCGGCGTCGGGCGCGAGCGAGTAGCCGGCCCGGCCGCCGACGGTCTCCGGGACGAGCAGCCCCTTCGCCTTCGCCCGCGAGACCGCGCCGCGTGCGCCGACGGGCGGGACGTCGAGCGCCCCCAACAGCTCGACCAGGTCGGCGACGGCGACCGCCCCGCCGAGGTCGCGCAGGTACAGCCCGACGACGGTGCGCAGCAGCGACGTCGTGCTCCCCGGGCGGGAGTCGAGGTCGTCGAGGATCACGCGGCCCCGTCCGCGAGGACCTCCACCAGGGCGTCCCGCACCGCCTCGACGCCGACGCGCACCTCGTCGAAGCTCGTGGAGAGCGGGGACAGGCCGAGGCGCAGGCCGTCCGGACGACGGAAGTCGGGGATGACGCCGCGCTCCCACAGCAGCGGGAGCGTCGCCTCGAACGCGTCGTGGTCGACGGTGACGTGGCTCCCCCGGCGCTCGGGGTCGCGCGGCGACGCGTACCGGGCACCGAGCGGGAGCAGCAGGTCGTCCACGAGGGCCGTCGCGTGCGCGGTGAGCGCGACCGACTTCGCGCGCACCGCCGCGATCCCCGCCGCGTCCACCAGGTCCAGCATGTCCTGCATCGCGAGCATCCCGACGATCGCGGGCGTCCCCGAGAGGAAGCGCCGGACGCCGTCGTGCGGGGCGTACGCCGGGCCCATCTCGAACGGCGCGGCGCTGCCCATCCACCCCTGGATCGGCTGGGTCAGGGCGCCCTGGAGGTCGGCGCGGACGTAGCCGAACGCGGGCGCACCGGGCCCGCCGTTGAGGTACTTGTACGTGCAGCCGGCCGCGAGGTCGACGCCCCACGCGTCGAGCTCGACCGGCAGCGCGCCGACCGAGTGGCACAGGTCCCACAGCACGAGCGCGCCGGCGTCGTGCGCGAGCGCGGTGATCGCCGCCGCGTCGCTCACGTACCCCGACCGGTACGCCACGTGGCTGAGCAGCACGAGCGCGGTGCGGTCGGAGAGGGCCCCCGCGACCTGCTCCGGGGTCACGCCGGCGTCGTGGTCGGGCGCGATCCACCGCAGCGTCGCGCCGTGCTCGCGCGCGACGCCCTCCAGCACGTAGCGGTCGGTCGGGAAGTTCCCGGCGTCGAGCACGATCTCGTCGCGGCCCGCGACCTGCGGCGCCGAGAGCGCGGCGCGGACGAGCTTGTAGAGGATCACCGTCGTCGAGTCGCCGACGAACGTCTGGCCCGGCACCGCGCCGAGCGCGACCGCGCCGATCCGGTCGCCGACCGTGAGCGGGAGGTCGTACCACTCCTCGTCCCAGCCGCGGATGAGCCGCGAGCCCCAGCGCTCGGTCGCGAAGCGGGCCAGCCGCTCGGCGGACGCGCGCGTCGGCCGTCCGAGCGAGTTCCCGTCGAGGTAGGCCGTCACCTCGTCGGAGCCGACGAACGCGTCGCGGAACCGCGCGAGCGGGTCGGCGGCGTCGAGCGCGGCGGAGCGCGCGGCGTGGTCCTCGGTCATGGTCGTCCTTCCGACGGGGCGGGGTCGGCGGGGTCGCTCGCGGTGTCGCGGGCGAGGTCAGGGGTGGGGTCGCGCTCGACGACGACGGCGCGCGCGAGCCACGCGGCGACGGCGTCCGCGTCGTCGGTGTCGGGCGGGTCGCCGGGGACCCAGGTCGCGAACGATGCGTCCGCGCTCGAGTGCTGCGACCCGGGACGCAGCGCTCGGCCGGGAACGCCACGCCGGGCGGTGGCGTCGCGCGTGAGGGCCGCGACCAGCGCGTGCGCGTCGAGACCCGCCGCCGCGAGCGCCCGCAGCTCGCGCGCGTCGACGCCGGTCGGCAGCGGCCCGTTGCCGAGGTCGGTGCCGTAGACGACCGTCCCGCCGAGCGCGACGAAGCGCCGCACGTTGTCGATCGCGACGTCCTGCTCCGCCGTCGGACTCCCCCAGCCATGAATGTCGAGGGTGCTCACCCAGCTCACAAGACTCCCCACACCTCCGCCGAACACGACATGAGGGTCGTTATCCGGGCTATTCCGACCTTCAGGTCGTGTTCGGCCGCGGGCAGGGTCGTGCTCGGCGGCCGGGCGTGAGCGAGACCGCGTCTGGGAGCGAGCGCGCGGGCGGGCCATCGCGCGCAGCAGGTCGTCGGGCAGGCGCTCGCTGAACGGGGCGTGCGCGAGCCTGTCCACCCCCGCCTCGAACGCGCGGGCCGCCATGCCGCGCCCCTCCACGTGCGCGACGACGTCCCGGCCCCGCGCGTGGGCGTGCCCGACGAGCGCGGCGAGGGTGGCGTCGTCGGGCACCGGACCGGCGTCGGAGTGCAGGGCGACCTTGACGAACGACGCGCCCGCGGCGACCTGGCGGTCGACGGCGGCGACGGCCGCCTCGGGCGATCCGACCTCCTCGACCGACCCGGCGGGCGCCCACGACCGGTCCGACGGGTAGCCGCCGGGGGCGGTGAGGAACGCGCCCGCGAACACGACCTCCGGGAAGCCGGGCCGCCCGAGCCACGTGCGCGCGACGTCGGGCACCCACCCGAGGTCGTGCACGACGGCGATCCCGCCGCGCCGCACGGCGACGGGGTCGACGAGGCCGAGGTGCACGTGCGCGTCGACGAGCGGCGGGAGCCAGGTGCCGCCGTCGCCGGGCCGGCCGAGGTGCCTCCCGTTCACGACCGCCCGATCTCCGTGCGCACCGCGAACAGCTCGGGGAAGAACGTGAGGTCGAGCGCCTTCTGCAGGAACCCGACGCCGCTCGACCCGCCCGTGCCGCGCTTGGTGCCGATGATGCGCAGCACCGTCCTCATGTGCCGGAACCGCCAGAGCTGGAAGTTGTCCTCGAGGTCGACGAGCTCCTCGCACGTCTCGTACGCGGACCAGTGCGCCTCCGGGTCGTCGTAGATGCGGCGGAAGACCTCGACGAGGTCGTCGTCGAGGGTGTGCGCGACGGTGACGTCGCGGTCCAGGACGCGCTGCGGGACGTCGTGGCCGTGGCGCGCGAGGTGGCGCAGGAACTCGTCGTAGACGCTCGGCTCGGCGAGCAGGCGGGCGAGCTCGGCGCGCGCGTCGGGCTCGGCGTCGAACACGTCAAGCATGCGCGCGTTCTTGTTGCCGAGCAGGAACTCGACGGCGCGGTACTGCCACGACTGGAAGCCCGACGCGTGGCCGAGGAACCCGCGGAACTGCGCGTACTCGCTCGGGGTGAGCGTCGCGAGCACGGACCACTGCTCGGTGAGCGTGCGCTGCACGTGCTTGACGCGTGCGATGCGCTTGAGCGCGGCGCCCAGCTCGTCGGCGGCGAGCAGGTCGCGCGCGGAGAGCAGCTCGTGCAGCACCAGCTTGAGCCAGAGCTCCGTCGTCTGGTGCTGGACGATGAACAGCATCTCGTCGTGGTGCTCCGGGTCGCTCACCGGCGCCTGGGCCGCGAGCAGCGTGTCGAGGTGCAGGTACGACCCGTAGGTCATCTGCTCGCGCAGGTCCGTGACGATGTCGGGCTCGAGCGCGCGCTCGTTCGGTGCGGGCAGCGGTGCGTAGGCCATCCGCCGAGCGTATGTCACTCCCGTGACGCGCGCCAGGTTCTCGCCATACGCTCGCGAACCGTCAGTCGTCGGTCGCCGCGCGACGCTCCTCCTCGGCGACGGACTCGCCCGTCGGGTCCTCGGCCGCGAGGTCGTCCAGCGCCGCGCCGCCCAGCGGGCCGTCGCTCAGGCCCGCGAGCCGCCAGCCCGACGACGGGTCGCCCTCGACCTCGACCAGCCCGGTGTTGGCGAGCGGGGTCCGGGCGAGCAGGTCGAGGTCGACCCCCGCGACGCGCGCGCACGCCCACGCGCGGATCGCCGCGCCGTGCGAGACGACGACGGCGGTGCGCCACCCCGTGCGCGCGACGCTCGCGACGGCGTCGTCGTAGCGGGCGAGGAACTCGGCACCGTCAGGCCCGCCGGGCATGCGACGGCCGGGCTCGCCGCGGCCCCATGCGAACACGGTCTCGAGGTAGGTCGCGTGGTCGTCGTGCGCGGCCGACATCTCCAGGTCGCCCGCGTCCACCTCGCGGAACCCGTCGAGCTCCAGCAGGTCGAACCGGTGCCGCTCGGCCAGCGGTGCGGCGGTCAGGTGCGTGCGCACGAGGGTCGAGACCGCGACGCCGTCGACGACGCGGTCCGCGAGCGCCTCCGGGATCGCGGCTGCCTGGCGCGTGCCGAGCGCGGTGAGACCGGGGCCGGGCAGCGCGGTGTCGAGGAGGCCGGCGACGTTGGACGGGGTCTGTCCGTGACGGACGAGGAGCAGGCGCATGGTTCTCCAGGTTCTCCGGGTTCTCCGGTTCTCGGCAGGGCCTCCTGCCACCCTACGAGCCGCGCCACGACCCGCCGCGTCGTGGCACGCTGGGGCCATGTCCCGCCGCGAGCTCGTCGTCCTCGGGACCGCCAGCATGGTCCCGACCCGCACGCGCAACCACAACGGCTACGTGCTGTTCTGGGACGACGAGGCGATCCTCTTCGACCCGGGCGAGGGCACGCAGCGGCAGATGTCGTTCGCGGGCGTGTCCGCGACCGACCTCACGCGCATCGCGATCACGCACCTGCACGGCGACCACTCCCTCGGGCTCGCGGGCGTCTCCCAGCGCATCAGCGGCGACGGCGTGCGGCACACGATCGGGGTGACCTATCCGGCGTCGGGCCAGCGGTGGGTGGACCACCTGCTCGACGCGAGCGCCCACTTCCGCCGCGGCCACCTGGAGCTGCAGCCGCTGACGACGGACGGCGTCGTCCCACCCGTGACCGGCCGCCCCGAGCCGGGGTTCACGCTGCGCGCGGAACGCCTCGACCACACCCTGGAGGCGATGGGCTACCGCCTCGACGAGCCCGACGGCCGGTCGCTCGACCCCGCGCTCCTCGTGGACCGCGGCCTGGCGGGCCCGGTGGTGGGCGAGCTGCGCCGGACCGGGGCGGTCGTCGCGCCCGACGGGCGGACCGTCACCCTCGACGAGGTGAGCGCCCCGCGTCCGGGGCAGTCGTTCGCGTTCGTCATGGACACGCGTCTGTGCGACGCCGTGCACCGCCTCGCGGACGGCGTCGACCTGCTCGTCATCGAGTCGACGTTCCTCGACCGCGACCGCGACCAGGCCGAGCGGTGGGGCCACCTCACCGCGCGGCAGGCGGCGACCGTCGCGGCCGAGGCGGGCGTGCGCTCGCTCGTGCTCACGCACTTCTCGCAGCGCTACCCCGACCCGACGGAGTTCTGGCGCGAGGCGCGCGAGGTGTTCGACGGCGAGCTCACGGTCGCGCAGGACCTCGACCGCGTGCGGGTCCCCCACCGCAGCCGACCCGGCTGACGGTCGTCGACGCCGCCGGTCGCCGATGAGAAACGGTGCGGGCGGCCGTCTCACCACGGACGGGTGAACACGGGGGCGCCTCGCTGCGCGCCACGGGAGAGGACCGAGATGAGACCGCTGCGCTACTCGATCAACGTCACGCTCGACGGCTGCTGCCACCACGAGGCGGGCCTGCCGCCGGACGAGGAGTCGATGCGCCACTGGACCGCCGAGATGGAGCGCGCCGACGCCCTCCTGTTCGGCCGGGTGACCTACCAGATGATGGAGTCGGCCTGGCGGCGCCCGGCCACGGGCACGTGGCCCGACTGGATGGACGAGTGGGAGGTCCCGTTCGCCGAGGCGATCGACGGGGCGCGCAAGCACGTCGTGTCGAGCACGCTGAGCGCGCCCGACTGGAACGCCGAGCTGCTGCGGGGCGAGCTGGGGCCCGCGGTCGAGCGGCTCAAGCAGGAGCCGGGCGAGGGCCTGTGGGTGGGAGGCGTGACGCTCCCCCTCGCGCTGGCCGACCTGGGGCTGATCGACGAGTACGAGTTCGTCGTGCAGCCGGTCCTCGCCGGCCACGGGCCGACGCTGCTCGCCGGTCTCCGTGAGCGCATCCGGCTCGAGCTCGTGGACCGCCGCGAGTTCCGCTCGGGTGCGGTGGCGTTGCGCTACCGGCCCGCGACCCCGGGGCGGTGAGCCGGAGCCGTCCGGCTCCGCCTCACCCGCACCCGGGGTCCGTCCTCGGGCTTCCTAGACGACGCGCGCCGAGAGCCAGCCCGCGAGGCGGTCGGGACGGTCGGTGATGATCGCGTCCACGCCGAGCTCGACCGCGGCCGCCCAGTGCTCCGGCTCGTTGAGCGTCCACACCGCGACCTCGAGGCCGGCGTCGTGCAGGCGCTCCACGAGCCCCGGGTCCTCGAGGAGGAGCAGGCCCATCGGGTTGCACGCCACGACGCCGAGCTCGGCGCACCGCGCGAGCACGTCGTCGTCGAGCGACGCGACGAGCAGCCCCCGGCGCAGGCTCGGGTCCGCCTCGCGCAGCGCCGCGACGGTCTCGGGCCAGAAGCTCTGCGCGACGACCCGGTCGGCTATGCCCGCGAACCGGATCGGCCCGGTGACGCGCCGCACCTGCTCCGGCGTCCACGACCCCTTGAGCTCGAGGAGCAGGTCGGTGCCCGGCCGGCGCACGAGGAGGTCGACGACCTCGGCGAACGTCGGCACGCGCTGGCCGCCGAACGCCGGGGAGAACCACGACCCGGCGTCGAGCGCCCGGATCGCCGCGCGGTCGAGCCGCGCCACCGTGCCGCTGCCCGACGTCGTCGCGTCCACGGTGTCGTCGTGGATGACGACGGGCTCGCCGTCGGCCGTGAGCTGGACGTCGATCTCGATGCTGTGCGCCCCGGCCCGCCACGCCGCCTCGAACGCGGCGAGCGTGTTCTGCGGCGCGACCGAGCTGTTGCCGCGGTGCGCGATCACGCGCGGGCGTGCGGCCCGCCCGGGCCCTGCGCCGGTCGGCGCGAGCGCGGTCGCCGTCACAGGTACGGCTCCACGTTCTCGGTGTACGCCGTCTCGATGCGCGGGGCGACCGACTCGAACGCGGCCGCCGGGTCGGCGCCCTCGATGACGATCTGCTCGATCGCCTCGTTGAGGAGCGCGTCGGCGCCCGGGATGAAGACGCGCGCGTCGTCCTGCGGGCGCGCCTTGTCGGCGAGCTGGTCGACGGCGGTGCGGAACTGCGGCGTCGCCTCGTAGACGGCCTTCATCGCGTCGGACTCGACGGCCGACGTGCGCACCGGCATGTACCCCGTGTTCTGCGAGAAGTACGCCGTGTTCTCGGTGTTCGTGAGGAACGCGAGGAACATCGCCGCGGCGAGCTGCTGCTCGGGCGACCTCGACGACGGGATCGCGAGGCCGGTGCCGCCCGTCGGGGTGCCGCCGCCGTCGGGGCCGTCGGGCAGGTAGGCCGTGCCGACCTCGAACGACGCCGCGTCGAGCGCGCCCTTGAGCGAGCCCGTCGAGCCGATGGTCGAGGCGATGAGACCCGACGAGAAGTCGACCATCGCGTCGTCCGCCGAGAGCGTCGCGACGCCCTTCTCGTGGAACAGCTCGTGCAGGAACTGGCCGCCCGCGACCGACTCCTCCGAGTCGAGCGTGAGGTCGAACCCGTCGGAGTACGCGCCGCCCTGGCCCCAGATCATGTTCTCGAACCACCACGCGCCCCACGACGGGCCGGTGGAGAGGCCGAACGTCGAGCCGCCGGCCGGGACGAGCGGCTTGAGCGACGCGTCCCACTCCTCCAGCTCGGCCCACGTCTCGGGGCCGCGGTCGGGCAGGCCGGCCGCCGTCCACAGGTCCTTGTTGTAGTAGAAGAGCGGCGTCGAGCGCGCGTACGGGACGGCCCAGTGCTGGTCGTCGTACGTGTAGTCCGCGTAGAGCGCGGGCTGGAAGTCGTCCGCGTCGGCCTCGACGAACTCGAGCACGTCGTCGAGCGGCAGGATCTGGTCGTTGAGGTGGTAGCGGAACCACCACACGTCGGACGCGATGACGAGGTCGGGCAGCTCGTCGGTCTGCGACGCGGCCTGGAAGCGCTGGGCCACCTCGTCGTAGTTGGCGCCCGCGGTCACGAGGTTGACCGTGATGCCGGACTCCTCCTCGAACCGGTCGATGAGCTCCTGCTCGATCTCCTGCGACGTGCCGGGGTGGTTGCTCCACCAGGTGATCTCGGACGCCGGCTCGACGGCGGACCAGTCGACGGCCTCGGCCGTCGCCTCGTCGCCCGCGGTGCCGGCGCCGTCGGCCCCGGCCACGCTCGGGCCGGCGCACGCGGTGAGCGCGAGGGCGGTGACCGCCGTGAGGGCGGTGGCGGCGGCGCGGGCCCGACGGCGGCGCGCGGGCCGGCCGGGTGCGGTGCGGTGGGACACAGGTGCTCCTTCAGGTCGTGCACCGGGTCTCGGTGCGCTTCGGGGAACCCGGACCGCTGCGGGCGGACCGGGGAGCTCGGTGGTGGTGGGCGGGCGCGCGGGTGCGCGGCCCGCCGGCTGGGCGCCGTCGTCGGGCACGACGGCGGGGCGGGTCAGCCAGTGACGGCGCCGGCCGTGAGGCCCGCGACGAGGCGGCGCTGGAGGACGAGGAAGACGACGAGGATGGGCAGCGTCACGACGACCGTCGCGGCGAGCAGCACGCCCCAGTTCGTCATGCCGTCGGTGTTCTGCAGCAGCGTCAGGCCGACGGGGAGGGTCATCTTGTCGGGGCGGTCGATGACGAGGAACGGCCACAGGTAGTCGTTCCACTCCGTCACGACGGACACGAGCGCGACCGCCGCGAGCGTCGGCGTGCTCATCGGCACGACGAACCGCCAGAGCTTGCGCCAGTGCCCCGCGCCGTCGAGCTCGGCTGCCTCGAGGATCGAGCGCGGCAGCGTGAGGAAGTGCTGCCGGAACAGGAACGTCCCGAACGCGCTCGCCAGGCCCGGCACGAGGATGCCCTGGTAGGTGTTGAGCCACCCGAGGCTCGCGACCAACGTGTAGTTGGGGATGATCGTGATCTGCGGCGGGATCATGAGCGTCGCGATGACGAGCCCGAACACGACCTTCTTGAACGGGAAGTCGAGGAACACGAGCGCGTACGCGCACGTGAGGCCCAGCGCGACCTTGAGCCCCGCGCCCACGACCGTGATCCCGACGCTGTTGGCGAGCAGCCGTCCGAGCGGGATCGAGTCCGCGGCCTGCGCGTAGTTGTCGAGGTTCACGCTGCCCGGGAGCCACTGCAGCGGGACGGTGTACAGCTCGGCGGGCGTCTTCATGCTCGCGAGCACCATCCACACCAGGGGCGCGCCGAGCACGACCGTCGCGAGGACCAGGGCGAGGTACCCGCCGGGCTGGAGGCCCCGGCGTCGGGCCCGGGGGGTGCGAGGAGCACGCGGCGCGAGCGCGGCCGGCGTGGCGGGCGCCGTCTCGGGACGGGCGGGCGCGACGGCGCTCATGCGTAGTGGACCTTCCGCTGGACGAACCGCATCTGCACCGCGGTCACCGCGAGCAGCACGAGGAACAGGACCGTGGCGACCGCCGACGCGTACCCGGCCCGGCCGTTGACGAAGCTCTCCTCGTAGATCGAGTACATGAGCGTCGTCGTCGAGCCGAGCGGGCCGCCCTGCGTCATCGCCTTGATGATGTCGAAGGACTGGAGCGACGCGAGCAGCATCGTCACGACGAGGAAGAACGTCGTCGGGGTGAGCAGCGGCAGGACGATCGAGCGCAGCGTCCGCGCCGACGACGCGCCGTCGAGCGCGGCCGCGTCCTTCAGGTCCTGCGGCACCGACTGGAGGCCCGCCAGGTAGATGAGCGCGACGTACCCGAGGTTCTTCCACAGGTACACCACGACGATCATCACGAGCGGCCACGGGCGCTGCGTGTACCACTGGGGCGACGCGACGCCGACCCAGCCGAGCAGCTCCTGGACCAACCCGTAGCGCGGGTCGAACATGAACAGCCACAGGATCCCGACCGCGAAGCCCGACAGCACGTACGGCGCGAACGCGACCGTCCGGGCGACCCCCCGGCCTCGGAGGCGGCGGTTCAGCAGCAGCGCCAGGCCCAGGCCGAGGACCATCGCCCCGCCGACCGTGGCGAGGGTGAAGACGAGCGTCGTCGTGACGATGCGGCCCGTCGTCGGGGCGGTGAACCACTCGACGTAGTTACCCAGCCCGACCGGCCGCGCGACCGGCGACCCGAGGTTCCACTGCAGCGTCGAGAGGTAGAAGCTCTGCAGCAGCGGCCGGTAGACGAACACCAGCAGCAGCACGAGGTTCGGGCCCGCGAGCAGCAGCGCCCACAGCAGGTTCCGTCGACGCCGGCGCGCGCCCAGGCGGCTGCGGTGCAGCGCCTGCGCCTCGCGGTCGGCGGGGTCGGACGGCGGGAGGCTGGCGGAGTCGGACGGGGGGCGTCCGGCGGAGTCGGACGGCGTGCGGCCGGCGGGCGCGTCGGTGCCGGTCGGCCGGGTGGCGGGGTCGCCGGGCGTGATGGCGCCCGTGGTGGTGTCTGCCGCTGGGGCCGACGACGAGGCGCGGGGCGTGCCGGAGGAACCCGGGGAGTCCGGGGTGAGGACGGTGGTCACAGCAAGGATCCGCTCGGACGAGGGACGTGGTCGCGGCCGGCGCAGCACCCGTCCCGCGGGTGGGCGGCCACGGCGAGCATAGGAAGCGGTCGCGCCGGTTTGGTCCCGAAATGTCGGGTGACGGAACGAGGCTTCGGCCAACGTTCACCGCCTCGTGCCCGGGGTGCCACCTGCACCTGTGGAGCCGCAACGTCGCGGACACCTGCGACGCGTCGTCCACAGGGCGGGACGTGCGGTTCCGTCGGCGGTGCGGTTTCGCTAGGTTGCTGGGCAGCCCGCGCGCCCCGTCGGTGTGGCGTGCGGGGTGGTTCGCATCGATCTGCAGGGGGTCTCGTGCGTCGTTCTCGTGTGCCGTTCCGTGCCCGACGGCGGTCGCTCGTCGTGGGCGTCGTCGTCGCGGTGGGGTGCGTGGTCGCCGGGTGCACCGGTGGTGGCGGCCCTGGTCCGTCACCGTCCGTCGACGAGCCGGTCGTGCCGTCGCCGTCGGAGTCGGAGTCTCCGGAGCCGACGCCTACCGAGACCGGGCCGGTGAAGCCGGACCGTCCCGCGGCGATGGACCGCGACGACGCCGAGGGTGCCGCAGCAGCAGCGGAGTACTTCCTGTCGCTGTACGCGTACGTGCTCGCGACGGGTGACACCGCCGAGTGGGACGCGATGACGTGGGCCGAGACGTGCGAGTTCTGCGCAAAGGTCAAGTCCGACGCCGAGGAGATCGCCGCCTCAGGTGATACCTACGAGGGCGCGGAGATCACTGTTTCCAACCCGGACGTCGAGTTCGATGACTTGGGTGGTGGCTATCCGGTTCTTTTCGACTTCCAACAGACTCCTCATCTCCGCACGGCATCGGACGGATCGGTCGTATCCGAAGATCGTGGCGGCAGCGGACGGCTGCAAATTGACGTATCGGTAGCCACTGGCGACTGGCTCGTACTTGCCGTGACGAGCGTCGAATGAACTACCGATCGTCTATCTTGGGCACCTTGATGGCAGGACTGCTGACCACGATCTGTCTTCCTGCGTACGCCGGCGAGGGAGACACCGCTCTCAATTCGCACTTTCAGAATGACCGCGCCTATATCCACGGGGAGAACACTCCGGACGGTGGGGCGGAGTACGTGCCCGCGTCGACGGACGGTGGTCCGGCGTCGGAGGCGTACCGGCGCGGGCCGGCGTACCGGTGCTACGACGGTGACCATGCCACGACGCTGCCCGGGCTGGTCCCGGTGTGCCCGGACGGGCAGAGCCCGGCGGGGTTCGACCCCGGGTGCACTGGGGACGAGGTCGCGTTGGAGCCGTTGTTCCGCCAGACCTGGACCACCACCGACGAGGGCACTCGGACCGCGGTCTCGGGCTGGGAGCTCGTCGCCGACGCGTCCTGCCTCGGCGCCGTCGACCTGGCCGGCGAGGCCGAGGCGGCGTTCCGCACCCTGACCATCGCGCCGTCGCCGATCGTGGTCCAGCCGCCGGACGGGTGGACCCTGGTCAACGTCCCCACCATCACCTACACCCAGCCCGGCGAGCAGACCCTGGACACGACCCTGCTCGGCATCCCCGTGCAGATCCGCGCCACCCCACGCTCGTACGCGTGGGACTACGGCGACGGCACGCCCCCGGTCTCCACGACCGACCCCGGTGCGGCCTACCCCCACCACACGGTCGCGCACACCTACGACCAACCCGCCGAGCAGGTCCAGATCACGCTCACCACGACCTGGTCCGGACAGTTCCGCATCACCGGCACCACCACCTGGACCGACGTCACCGGCACCGCGACCACCACCAGCACCGCCGACCCGCTGCGCGTCTACGAGGCCCGCTCCCGCCTCGTCACCGACAACCTGCCCGACTGACACCCGCACGCCGGACGTGCGCCCGGCGTCGGGCACCCCCCCACGGACCGCTCACCGCCGGACGCGCGTCGTCGTCCTCCCGCCCGACATCGTCGCCCACCTCCCGCACCCGATGTCCACATCCGCGCACGGCGCCCCAGCGTCCGGGACGCGGGACCGTCGTCTAGCCGAGCGCGGCACACCCCTCCCGAGATCGACCCCAGCGTTCGAGATCGACCCTCGGGAGGTCGACTTCGCGACGTGCGGGTCGATCTCGCGAGATCGGGGCGATCTCGGCGCACGAGGACGCCCGCGGCGCCGCTCATCGGCCGAGCGGCGCCGCGGGCGTGGCGGTGGGTGCGCTACGCGCAGGTGAGCGCGTCGTACGCGGCCGTCACCTCCGTCGTCGCGCCCGTGACGTCGGTGACGACGACGAGCGCCTCGCCGGCGTCGAGCGCACCGCGGGCCTTGAACGACTGGTAGGCGTTCTTGCCCGGGTCAACCTGGGCGAAGGACCGCTCGCCGTGGTCCGTCCGCAGGGCGATCGCGACGGTCTCGTCGCCGTCGTTGGTCGCGCGGACGGCGAGGTACGGGGTCCCGGCGAGGCAGCGGGGCTGCGCGGTGACGGTGACCTGCGGGTCGACGGGCGGGGCCTCGGCCGGGAAGACGTCGAGCGCGTCGAGCTCGGTGTACCAGGTGAGCTTGGTCAGGGCGACGGTGTTCCAGCCCTGCTGCAGCTCGACCTCGTGGGTCACGGACTGCCAGTTGCCCCACGTGGTGTGCGGGAACGTGACGACGCCGGCGTCCGCGCCGTTCACCGTGACGGTGCTCGACGAGGCGAGCGTGTAGCCGCCCCGCTCGGAGCCGTTCGCGAACCGGACGCCGAGCGTGTACGCCCCGGCCTCGTCGGCGTGGACCTGCAGCGCGACGGAGCTGTCGAGGAAGTCGAGGCCGCCGACCTTCTGCCCGCCCGAGGCACCCGCGGCGCTCCCGACCGAGCCGCGCGTGATGACGCCGTCCTCGAACTCGTACCGCGTCGCGTCGGACGGGATGACGGGCGGGGCGGACGGGCGCGGGTCGCGCGTCGCGGGGTAGACGTCGAACGCGTCGAGCTCGGTGTAGAACGTCGCGCGGGTCAGGGTGATCGTGTTGGTGCCCGCGACGAGCTCGACGAGGTGCTCGGACGTCTGCCAGTTGCCCCACGTGGTGTGCGGGAAGACGACGGTCTCCGCGACCACGCCGTTGACGGCGAGCGTGCTCGTGGAGGGCACGCGCGTCGAGCCGTCGAGGGAGCCGTTGGCGAACCGGATGCCCAGCAGGGCCGGGCCCGCCTCGTCGGCGTGCACCTCGACCGTCACGGACGAGTCCGCGAAGTCCAGGCCGCCGACCTTCGCCCCGCCCGACGCCCCGCCGTCGGCCACGACGCGCGCGTTCGTGACCACGCCGTCCTCCGCCTGGTAGCGGTCGGACGCCTGCGGGACGAACGGGACGTCATTGGCCGTCCACTCGAGGTCCGCGACGTACATCGCGCGGTACGTGAACGCCTCGTTCCACCCGTGGAAGACGAGGGCGTCCGAGCCGTCCGGCGCGGTGACGACGTCCTGCCCGCCCGGGCCGCGCACGTCGCCCTGGAACCGGTCGCTCGTGAGGAGCTCGGTCGTCGCCTTGGTCCACGGGCCCGCGAGGCTCGACGCCGTCGCGTACGACGTGCGGTACGCCCCGCCGTAGAAGTCGTTCGCGGAGTAGAAGAGGTAGTAGGTGCCATCGCGCTCCAGGAGCGTCGGGCCCTCGACGACGCGGCCCTCGTAGGGCGTGTCGACGCGGATGAGCTCGACGGGCGGGCCCGTGAGCGTCGTGCCGTCGGGCGAGAGCGGCTGGGCGAAGATGATCGCCGTCTTGCCCGTGCAGCAGTTCCCGTCGGCCTTCCACAGCAGGTAGAGCTGGTCGCCGTCGACGAACGTCGCGGCGTCGATCGCGCCGCCGAGGTCCTCCGTGCCGGCCTCGCCGTTGGGGCAGACGATCGGGTCGTCGCCGACGGGGACGAACGGACCATCCGGGGTGTCGGACAGCGCGACGCCGAGGCACTGCCGCGGCGACGTCGCGTCGCGCGCCGTGTAGTACAGGGCGTAGCCGCCCTCGACCGCGGAGACCTCCGGGGCCCACACGCAGCGGTCGGTCGCCCCGCCCGGCGAGAAGGTGCACGACTCGCTGACCCAGGCGCCCAGGTCGGGCGCGACGTCTGTCGGGGCGCTCCACGTGACGAGGTCCGTCGACGTGCGGTGCTGCACGTTCTGGCCCTGGTCGTTGGTCGCGTAGGCGTGGTAGACGCCGTCGACGAGCAGGATGTCGGGGTCGGGGAAGTTGGCGTCGACGACCGGGGAGATCGTCGGCTCGGCCACGGCGGTTGCCGCGGCCGGCACGCTCGCCGGGGCCGGCGCCGCCGTGGCGGCGGCCGCGCCCGACACCGCCAGCCCGAGCGCGACCAGCGCACTCGTGACAGCGGTGGCACGCGAGCGCGCGCGGGACAAGGGGAACTTCATGGGGTGTCCTCTCGACGGTGAGGGGGCAAGAACCCGGGACGGCGTCGACCTCGGGGTTTCGAGTGTCCCGGGCGTTTTCACACAAGTCAACAACTTCTCGCAAGAGTCAACAATCGAGTCGTGCACGTCTACGTCTCGCGGTGCCCGGGGGGGTTGGCCGTCCCCCACGGGTGCTCAGGTTCGACGGCGGTCGGGCAACCCCGCGGCGACGCGCAGCTCCGCGTACGCCGCGCCGAGCGTCGCGACCGTGTGGTGCGCGTTGAGCCCGCTCGGGTTCGGGAGCAGCCACGCCCGCGCCGGGCCGATGCGCCGCTCCAGCGGGCCGGTCGCGGCGCCGCGGTCCCCGAACGCCGTGCGGTACGCGCCCACGCCGAGCACCGCGACCCAACGCGGGCGGTACGCCTCCGCAGTCTCCACGAGGCGGCGCCCGCCCTCGACGATCTCCTCCGGAATCAGCTCGTCGGCGCGCGCCGTGGCCCGGCGCACGACGTTCGTCATGCCGAGCCGGGCGGCCAGGAACTCCTCGCGCTCCCACGGCCCGAGCACGCGGTCGGTGAAGCCTGCCTCGTGCATCGCCTTCCAGTACCGCGTGCCCGGGTTGGCGAACGGCAGCCCGACCCCCGCCGAGTACAGCCCCGGGTTGATCCCGCAGAACAGGACGTCGAGGTCCGGCCGCAGCCAGTCCTCGATCTCAAGGTCGCGCGCGGCGGCGAGGTCGTCGGCGGTCGGAAGGTCGTACGGCGGGTCAATTGGCACGCGATCATCCTCGCGCGCGGGCGACGCTCCGGCCGATCGCATCTTCCGGTCGGCCACGGCGCCTGGGCGGGCGCAACTAGGGTCGGGCCGTGATCAGGGTGCTGGTCGTCGACGATGACCCGATGGCGCGACAGCTGCTGCGGACGATCCTGCGGACCGACGACATCGAGGTCATCGCCGAGGCCGCGGACGACGAGGTCGTCACGGCGGTGCAGGCGCATCACCCGGACGTCGTGCTCGTGGATCTGCAGATGAGGCGGGTCGACGGGGTGCGGCGACGCAGAGCGTTAGGGCCTAGCGGACCCGCCTGAAGTCATCGCCATGACGTCGTTCGGCACCAAGTCCGTCATCCTCGACGCCGTGCACGCTGGCGTCGGGCTTCCTCGCCAAGGACGCGTCGCCGGACGAGATCGTCTCGGCCGTGCGCGCCGTCGCCGCCGGGGAGGGTGCACTGTCCCCCGCGCCGCACGGACGGTGATGGCGCAGGTCAGCGCCGCGCCCGGCGCAGCGGGTCGGCGGGTCGCCGCGGCGAAGCTCACCATGCTCACCGAGAATGAGCTCGACGTCGCGCGGCAGGTCGCGGAAGGACTGCCCAACTCCGAGATCGCGCAGACGCTGTTCCTCGGGGAGGCGACGGCCAACACGCACCTCGCCGCCGCGACAGCGAAGCTCGGCCTCACGAACCGCGTGCAATTGGCCGCCCTCGTGACGCAGTCCACCACGAGCAGTCCGCAAAACTCCATGACATGCGGTTCGAGGCGCGACCTGTCGTGAATCCGGATCTTCCCGGCGACCTTTACTGACGAACTTGTTCAGCGACAAAGGTACTGGTGAACATATAGTGCCGCTTTGAGCTATGACACGCCGGAGAGTTCCGACGAGCAGCGCCCTTGAGAACGAATCTGATCGCCACGTTCATTGATCTGGAACAGCGCCAGACCCACCTGGTCCGCCCACTCGACCGCTGGTCTCGTGAATCCTGCCGGTGCGACGAAACAGGGCCGGACACCTCGCGAGGCCGCGATTCCGTACTCCCTCTGAGTTTCCCCGAGGCCAATCGGTTTGGGTCTCTGCAGGACGATCAATTCGACCTCACCTAGGGTCAATCGCCTAGAGTGCGGATCGTAACGAAGCCCGGGCATTGCCGCCTGGAGCGCCCACGCCAGGTTGAAATTCAAATCATCACTAGGGGGCACGTTGTCCACGTCGGGCGAAGGGGCTCGGCTCGCGCCACCCTCCTTCACGGCCGCCCACGCCGCCTCGACGAGTTGTGCCGGCGCCGCGCTCCGACCCACGACGTCCCACGCCAAGCCCTGGCTTTCGCGTGACAGTCGCAGGGCATGTGTCGCATTGAAATCGGCGCGATCACGAAGGACGTAGTGCAATTGCCAGCCGTGCCAAAGTGTGCGCGTTAATCTCCACCACGCGCCAGCGTGAGAGCTGAACTCCAGAGAGGCTCCTCGTCCTGGATCCCGCGAGACCGAGTAATACCCGCCCGGCCCGGCCCCTTCCACGAACAGTCCATAGCTTCCGACCACACGCCTGACGGCCACCCCCCTCTCCGAGAACAGATCGGCGACCTTCGTGATGTACGACTCCTCTGACTCGCCCCATCTCCACGGCGACGACTGCTCCCGCCGTTCAAGTGCAGACGTCGCTGCCTCTACGACTGCCTTAGCGAGGACTTCGCTGTCCACACTCAGTGGCCAGACCGTACCAAAGTCGTGTTCATCTGGGGTAGCCACGGCCCAGACGGTCAAGAAGTCCTGTTTCGCAAAGTCAAGAATGACCTTTCCTGGCCCGATCCAGACCTGGAGCTGTATTGGAGGGGCGTCGGATAGCGCGACACGTTCACTCAAGTGAGGTGCACAGGCGAGAACGCGAGACATCAAATGGCGGAAGAAGTAGAACTTTCTTTCGAGTGCGAGCACATCAGACGGCGGAAACACGGAACTCCTACTTCTGGTGCCGGTCGGGAACTTTTCGGTCACGACACGGGTGAGGTCGAGCAACCCGCATTTCTACAGGAGATGCTTTGCTACAAAAGACGAACTCTTGAGTCAGTAGTACTCCTGCACATATTTGAGCGCCTCCTGGAAGACGCGGTTGTCTCGAATCTTGAACTGAACGTAGAGCGTCTTGCGGAGCGCCTGTTGCACTTCCTTGTCGCCGCGGATCGTCGACTGCCAACCGTCGAATCGCACACCGCGGACGACCTCGTCAATGCGATTGACAATGTTCTCGACGATCACCGGCGTGCCTTCCGTCTTCAGTGCGCTGAACAGCTCGGTGAGAGCGGCCTTTCCCTGCTCTTCGCGGGGCACCTCGTTGACGGCCTTCTCGGCGGCGACGGTGTCCCGGGCGAGTTCGAGCAGTTCGCGCAAGAAGTCGAGGCTGGACTGTTGGATGTCGGCGTACTTCTCCCGAAGAGCGTTGAGGCGTTGGCCGAGCTCGATGAAGACGGGGTTGTTGAGGTGGCGGGCGATTCGAGCGGTGATCTGCCGTTCGACCTCCTGCGGGGTGGCGTTCGTCTTGCCCGACATCAGGTCTTCGATGGTCTGGGCGTCGAGCACGATGGTGTCGGACGCCTGGGGGAGCTCGACCTCAACGTGCTCGTTGATGAGATCGACGGTCTTGGCGCCGAGCGCGTGCCACACGAGCCGACCGGTGATGTCGGGCTGGCGGACCGACTCGTAGACGTCCGTGAGCCAGCGGTAGTCGTCGCGGTACTCGGCGAGCATGATGTCGGGGCTGATCGCTTCCCACAGCTGGGACACGACGCTGTACGCCATGCCGAAGGCGTCCTTCTGGACGTCGTCGGCGATGGCGGTCTGGGCTTGGATCAGTCCCTCGTAACCGCCGACGGTGCGGTCAACGCCTGGGAAGAATGCCAGCGCCGCAGTGATCGCCGGGGCGAGCTGGACCTTGAGTTCGGCGATGTTGGTGATGACCTTCAGGACCGACTGCTCGTCGAAGGCCAACGACTTGGCGACGTCGTCAAAGATGCCGAGGTAGTCGACAATCAGGCCGTGGGTCTTGCGGGGCGGGTAGACCCGGTTGGTGCGGGTGATCGCCTGCAGGAGCGTGTGCTCCTTGAGCGGCTTGTCGAGGTACTGGCAGTACAGGATCGGGGCGTCAAACCCGGTGAGCAGCTTCGCGGTGACGATGATGATCTTCAGCGGGTCGGCTGGGTCATTGAACCGCGCGGTGACCTGCTCCAGTTCCTCGGCATTCGGGGTCCACTTCGCCCAGTCCGGGGAGTCACCGCGCGACTTGGACATGACGATCGTCGAAGTCTCGGGCCTGAGGTGCTTGTCGAGCTCTTCCTTGTACACGACGCACGTGGGCTTGTCGTAGACAACGATCTGCGCCTTGAACCCCTCGGGTTCGACCTTGGTGCGGAAGTGCGCGGCGATGTCGGCGGCGATGTCGGCGACCCGATTGGGGGCCTTGAGTAGCACCTCGAGTGACGCCGCCTTCTTCGACAGCGTCGTCTTGTCTTGCTCGGACAGGTCGCTCGACTCGGCCAGTTCGGCGAACGCGGTGTCGATCGCCTCCTGGTCGATGTGGATCTCCGACAGTCGCGGCTCGAAGTGCAGCGGCAGGGTGGCGCCGTCGCGGATGGAGTCGTGGAAGGAGTATCGCGACAGGTAGCCACCCTCGTCCTCCGGGGACCCGAACCACATGAAGGTGTTGCGATCGCGCCGGTTGATCGGGGTGCCGGTCAGGCCGAACAGGAACGCGTTCGGCAGGGCCTGACGCATCTTCTGCCCGTAGTCGCCCTCCTGGGAGCGGTGGGCCTCATCGACCATCGCAATGATGTTGTGCCGGTCGTCCAGGACACCGGGAGCCTCACCGAACTTGTGGATCGTGGTGATGATGATCCGCCGCGCGCCCGTGCTCAGCAGCGACTGGAGTTGGGCGCGCGAATCGGTCGACACAAGTCCTGGTACATCGGAGGCGCTGAAGGTGCCGGTGATCTGAGTATCCAGGTCGATCCGGTCGACGACGACCAGGATCGTCGGGTTCGTCAACTCGGCCATCGACCGCAACTTCAGCGCGGTGAACACCATAAGCAGTGACTTGCCCGACCCCTGGAAGTGCCAGATCAGACCCTGCTTGATCCGACCGTGCAGCACACGTTCGACGATGAGGTTGGTCGCCTGGAACTGCTGGAACCTGGCGATGATCTTGATCTTGCGGTGCTTCTTGTCGGTCGCGTACAGCGTAAAGAACCGCAGGAACTCCAGCACTGCGCGAGGGGCGAGAACGCCCTCGACAGCCTCGCGGACCGACTCGAGGCCGATCTTGGCCGGCGCGTCCTCGTCGGTGGGATCTTCACGCCACGGACCCCACAGTTCGATGGGCATGCCAACGGTGCCGTACCGGAAGTCCTTGCCTTCGGTAGCGAATGAGAAGACGTTCGGGACGAAGAACTGGGCGACCGACGCCTCGTAGTCGTCGTGAATCTGAGCGGCACCGTCGATCCACGTGTACGCCGAGCGGATCGGGGTCTTCGCCTCGCCGACGACGAGCGGGAAGCCGTTGCACCACAGCACGACGTCGAACCGCTTCTCCACGCGCCCCTGCGTGAAGGTGACCTCCGTGGAGACGATCCATTGGTTCGACGAGTCGTCTTCGGGGTGGTCGAAGTCGATCAGGCGGACGGTCGTGTGCTCACCGTTCGGGCCGAAAGGCATCGACTTCTGCCCCGTCAACCACGCCATGAGCTCTTCGTTCGCGGGGACCGGGTGCGGCGACGTGCGGGCCGAGAGCAGGACCGCGCGAAGGTTGTAGATGACCTCGTCCGCCTTGGCCGGGTCCGCCTCAATCTCCGGGTTCAGCCGCGCCAGCGCAGCCTTGATCGAGCCCTCGAGCAGCACCTCGCCAGTGTGGCGCGGAAGCACGTTGCCCGGGACGAACTGCACATCAGCGGATTGGACGAGATCCCGTACGAAGTCACGAACCGTGTTCGCCTCATTGAACTGCGGGACCATCAGTCGCCTCCAAAGATGTCCGACATGGCGGCCCCACGTAGTGCGCCAAGAGCCCTAGCTTCGTCTTCTGCCTTGGCCACAGCCCGGATTAGTTGGTCAACTCGATCGACGAGTGCCAGTTGATCCCTTCTCGACGGAACAATCAGCGTCCGCGCAATGTAGTCGGGCACCGCGAGATTCGAGATATTCGTCGTTCGGCGCGCAAAGTCCCGCGTTACACCAGTAAGCCAGTCGAGACGTAGCTTCCAGAATAGGTATGCAGGCTCGACCAGGCTTCTATCAGGTCGGAGTAGGCGTTGAAAATCGGTCGGGATGGTGTCGGGGAGGTCCGGCCCGGCGATCAGGACCCTGCCAACCGCCTGGTCAAACGAACCTCCCGACCGCTCAAGAACTATGTCCCCTTCGCGGAGGATGCGGCCAGCGGCCTGCTTCCTACTGATAGAACGTGTCGGCGAGCCAGTGGGATCGACATAGATAACATCTCCGGCGTAGGACTTTGGGCCGAGCGCGAGGACGTCGACCTCGTTCTCACCTGCAGGACTTCCCCACACTCCTCCGATTACGGACTCGCAAAGATCTGCGATGCGGTGTTCGGGACCCAGTGCACTCTCAAACTGCAGCAGTGCTGACCTCGTGAGTGTCGCGAGAAGTTCCACAGACTGCTGTCCCAGTGAGAGCCGGTGGCGTTCGAAAGCCCAGAGGAGGTCGGCGATGCGCTTCTGTTCGTCGAGTGGCGGGAGGTCGAACTCAAAGTTGGCGAGGTCGCGCCAGTTGGTGCGGGGTGAGAGCGAGCCAGCCGAGGTTCCGAGCGCGTGGTCGAAGAACTCGTTCGATTGAACGAGGAACGGGAGGAACTCGCCGAGCATGTGGATCTCGTCGGCCTCGAAGGTGTAGACGTCTCCGGAGCAGATCGCGTCGAACTCGGCGTAGGCGACCTTGCGCTGGTAGGCGCGACGCTTGCCAAACAGCGTTTGGCGGGGCTTCACGCGGCGTGTGAACGTAGTGCCGGACTCGGCTGAGCCCCACCGGCTGATCTTCAGCTCGCCTGGGACCATGTGCTCCATCGCGATGATGCGATCGATCCCTGCGGATTCGAGGTCGCGGACGGTCTCGTTAACGTTGCGCACGACGTCGCCGAAGGCGACGCGCTTCCACGTAGACTTGTCGAGGTTGAGGGTCATGCCGTGACCTCCGATCGGAGGAGGTTGAGGACGTCGGCGATGGCGGTGTCGGCTGTGTCCGCTGCGGACCGCCACTCAATGACGGCGTCTGCGACGTCAATCTGATCTCCTGCGCCTGCGGCCCTCGCTCCTGCGACGTAGAGGGGGATCGCAAGACGGTGTGACTTCTCGGCGATTTGGTCGAGGGTCGTGACGGCGGCGAACTGCTCGACGTCGGCGAACCCGCGGTATGCGTCGAGGATCTTCTGCTGGTGGGCCTCCCGCAGGTACGACTGTGCCGACTCGCGGCCGACCTCGTTGACTGCGTTGATGAACAGGATCTGCCCCTTGCGGTCGGCGGGCTTGCTCGCACGCAGGGTGACGACCACGGCCTCCATCGGGCTGTTGTAGAACAGGCCCGGACCGAGCCCGAGGACGCACTCGATGAGGTCGGACTTAACGAGCGCCTCGCGCAGGGCGGCTTCCTCGCGCCGGAAGAGCACACCGTGCGGGAAAAGGATCGCGGCTCGTCCGGTCTTGGGGTCGAGGCTCCTAGCGATGTGCTGGAAGAAGGCGTAGTCGGCGCGGCCCTGGGGCGGGACGCCCCACATGTTGCGGCCGTAGGGGTCCTTGGCGAACGCGTTGCGGTTCCACGCCTTGATGGAGTAAGGCGGGTTGGCGAGAACGACGTCGAACGTCTCGAGGCCGCCCTTGGTGTTGAGGAAGGCGGGCCGGGTGAGGGTGTCGCCGTGGGCGATGTGGCCGTCGGTGATGCCGTGCAGGAACAGGTTCATGCGAGCGATGGCGGAGGTCCCGTAGTTCAGCTCTTGGCCGTAGAGGCGCAGGTTGCGCCACTCTTTGCGCTGACGCTTGAGCTCGGCGACGGTCGAGATGAGCATGCCGCCGGTTCCGCAGGTGGGGTCGTAGACCGACTCGCCGGGCTGGGGCTCGAGCATCAGCGTCATCAGATGCACGAGCGTGCGGTTGGTGTAGAACTCCTGGGCGGTGTGGCCGGAGTCGTCGGCGAACTTCTTGATGAGGTACTCGTAGCCGTTGCCGAGCTCGTCTTCGGGCAGGTTCGCGATGGACAGCGTCTTGGTGGAGAAGTGCTCGATGAGGTCGGCGAGGGTCGAGTCGGGCAGGAGGTTCTTGTTGCCCCAGTCGCCGTCGCCAAACACACCGGGGAGCGTGTCGGGGTTGGCGGACTCGATAGCACGCATCGCCTTGAGGATCGTGGCGCCGATGTTTTCCGTCGTCGAGCGGATGTCGTCCCAGTGGCAGCCCGCGGGGACGGCGAAGCGGTGATTCTCTGGAAGGTCGGCGATTTCCTCCTCGCCGTAGATCTCCATTGCCGCGGCGTGCTCTTCGTCGTAGACGTCGGAGATCCGCTTGAGGAAGACGAGCGGGAAGATGTACTGCTTGTAGTCGCCGGCGTCGATGAGACCCCGGAGTACGATTGCCGCGCCCCACAGGTAGGACTCCAGTTCGCGCTGGGCGATGCGCTTGCTCATGCGCTGGCCTCCAATCCCCACTTCGCAAGTTCCTGCTCCAGCGCTGCGCGTGTTTCGGCGGCGCGAGCGTGCGCGGCTTCAAGGTTGGCGAGTGCGTCGGCGAGCGTGAGCTTCTCGCCGCCGTCAGCGGGGGCGACGTAGAGCGGGATGTTGAGGTTGTCGTTGTTGCCGGTGATCTCGGCGAGGTCGGCGACGTGGGCGAGGCCGTCGACGTCGTCGAACCCTTGGTAGAGCTCGAAGAGCCGCTCGGCGTGCTCGGGCTCGAGAGTGTTCTGGTTGCGCCCGCGCTTGAACAGGGACTCGCCATTGATGAACAGGATTTTGCCGCGCCGCTCGGCGGGCTTGGTGTGGCGCAGGACCAGCACGCACGCCGCAAGCCCGGTGCCGTAGAACAGGTTCGGGGCGAGGCCGATCACGGCATCGACTTTGTCGTGCTTGAGAACGTGGGCGCGGATACGCGCCTCGGCCCCCTGCCGGAAGAGCGCGCCCTGCGGCAGGACGACCGCGACCCGGCCCGTCGTCGAGCGCGCTGAGGTGAGCATGTGCTGGACCCAGGCCCAGTCGGCGTACCCCTTCGGCGGCACCCCGCCGAGCGTGTTGCGACCCCACTTGTCCAAGGCCCACTCGCCCTCGCCCCAGTTCTTCAGCGAGAAGGGCGGGTTGGCGACCACGCAGTCGAACTGGGCAAGCCGGTTGCCGGCGTAGAAGGCGGGGTTGCGCAAGGTGTCCTCGCGAACAACCATGAAGTCCTCGATGCCGTGCAGCAGCAGGTTCATGCGCGCTATCGCGGAGGTGGCGAGGACCTTTTCCTGGCCGTAGAGCTTGCCCCAGAGGGTGTTGACGTGACCGCCGGACTCCTTGACATGCTCGATGACCTCGATGAGCATGCCGCCGGTGCCACAGGCGGGGTCGTAGACGCTTTCGCCCTCCTGCGGGTCAAGGATGTTGACCAGAAGTCGGACCACCGAGCGTGGGGTGTAGTACTCGCCGGCCTTTTTGTTCGACTGGTCGGCGAACCGCTTGATGAGGTACTCGTACGCGTTGCCGAACACGTCCGGCGGGACGGCCGCGTTCGACAGGGTCCTGGTCGAGAAGTGCTCGATCAGATCGGCGAGCGTGCGGTCAGGGAGCTTGTCCTTGTTGGTCCAGCTGGCGTTGCCGAAGATGCCGAACAGCGTCTCGGGGTTGGCCTTCTCGATCCCGCGGAACGCCCTCTGCAAGGCGGTGCCGATGTTCTCGGTGCGCTCGCGCACGTCCGACCACAGGTGCCCGTCCGGGATCGCGAAGCGGTGGTTCTCGGCGAAGGCGGCGTACTCGTGGTCGCCGCCCGACTCCCCGAGTGCTGCCTCGAACTCCTCGACGTAGACGTCGCTGATCCGCTTGAAGAACATCAGCGGGAAGATGTACGCCTTGAAGTCCGCCTGGTCGATGCTGCCACGCAGCAGGTCAGCCGCCCTGGCGAGGTATTGTTCCAGCTCAGAGAGGCTCATCGCGCTACCAAAAAGCTCGGCCGGCGCGGTTTTGGTGTCAGTCATCCGTCGTGTCGCTCCCGAGCACTCATCGTTCTCACTCCCAGCCGAACGCCGGCCTCCACACCGGTCAACGGCGGCAACACTACCCGGCGGCAAGGTGCCGCGATCCTCCGTCGAAAGCGAGCGGTGCGACCACGTCGCGCACCCGACGTGAGACACGCCCTGAGCCGCCGATCGCTCGGAACGGGTGACGCCTGACCCTCAGTAGCAGGACCTCGCAAAGACCGCCGTTGCCCGGCTTCGACGTCCGCCCTGAGCGCAGTTGCTCGCCAGCCCGGGCGAGTGTTCAGTCGGCGACCGTCGCGAACTCTTCGATCTGACGCCCTTCTCGGTTCGCCACGGCTACGCGCGAGGATGTTCACCCAGTCGCCAGCGCACGCATGGGTCATGGGCATGTACGGTCTGCTCGTCCAGGCCAAGCCGAAGAGGGTGAGCGATGGAATCGACCACAACATCCGACGAGTCGCCGGAATCTTCCGAGACACCGAAACTTGAGCGACTCGCGTCGAGCCTCACCAAGCTCGTCACGACTGTCGTTCAAGACGGGTTCGGACCCGTTACTGGGTCCGCGACCTGGTCTGAGAAACGACTGGAGCGGGTCCAAGGAGATCGCTACGACTCCAGCCGTGCAGGCAACCGCGCGCCTCATGAAGACGCAGACGATGTCGACCGAGTTATCCGGCGTCTGATCACGGAGGCCACGCAGGCAGCCGGAGTGAACGGGTTCGTCACGGGCGTCGGTGGGCTCGTGGCGCTTCCAGTGACCATCCCGGCCAACATGGCTGGCGCGCTCGTCATCAATGCTCGACTCGCGGGGGCCATCGCCTATCTCCGTGGGTACGACCTTGCTGACCCTCACACTCAGACTGTCATCACGCTGGTCGCCGCAGGCTCGACCACACAACAGATCCTGAGCGCGTTCGGCGTCAAGCTCGGTGAGAAGGCGGCCGTCCAAGCGATCAAGGCTATACCTATCAGCGTCCTTCGTTCCATCAACAAGAAGGCTGGCTTCTTTCTCGTCGCGAAGTACGGGACACAGCGCGCCGCGGTCACGATCGCAAAGGCTGTTCCACTCGTGGGCGGAGTGGTGGGAGGAACAGTTGACGCCACCATGACGCAGCTCGTAGGACGCACGGCGAACGCAATGTTCCCGCTCGACGTCGCCGATCGGCCTGCTCGCAACGAGCGGCGCTGGTTCCGCTCCCGAGGCGACGGCAACGCAGCATGACGTCATCGTTCGGCTGGCTCGACACCGACCACGCGCAGCGTCGCCGCATGCTCGAGGTCGTCGACCTGTTCAAGGAGCAGGGTACGGTCGACGAGCTGGGGATCGGGTCGATCCGGGACACGTTCTCCGACGCGCTGTTCCCTGGGACGTCGACGCTGCTCACGCGACTGCGGTACGTGCTGTTCGTCCCGTGGCTCGTGGAACGGTCTGTCCGCAGCACCTCGACCGTCGACGACGCCGTGCGTCGCCTGCGCGCCGACGAGATACGGCTCATCGAGTCGCTGCTCGAGGGCTACCGCGACGAGGAACGTGGCCGCAACCAGGGCATCCTTGGCCAGACCGCGCGCGCGAAGCTCAAGCGCATGCCGAGCGAGGTGTACTGGGGACCCCTCGGGCGCTGGCACCTGCGCACCTGGGACACGGGCGTCGTCGGGCACCTGCGCCGGGCCTCCGCGCTCCGTGGTGCCAGCCGTGGCCGGACCGAGACGGACGACGCGGGCGCCCGTGACACGCTCCTGGACACCGGCTTCGACCTCGCCGGCCTCGAGCCGCCCGGGGACCTGCTGCGGTCGACGACCTTCGACCTGCGCCCCGAGGAGGCCGAGGTCCTCCTCGAACGGCTGCGCACGACGACCCACGGTTCGCTGCTCGGCTGGCTCCTCGAGCATCGCGGCGCCGTCGACCTCGGTGCCGCGTCGGTCGCGCAGCTCCCGCTCGCGGGCGTGCCGACCGACCTGCGCACCGTCGTCGACCATGCGACGCGCTTTAGCCTCGCCGTCCACGGCGCCTCGCTTCTGTACAACCTGCTCGTCGCCGAGGCCGCAGACCTGCCCGGCCAAGTTGAGAACTACCGCGAGCGCCTCGACGAGTGGCACGAGGAGCTCGTCGAGACGCGCACGCTCGATGGCTGGGACCGGAGCGAACTGTGGAGCGTCCTGACCGCGCGCAACGAGAGGATCCCGCTGCCGACCCGCGGGTTCACCGACGCGTGGCTCGACGTCCTGCTCGACGGCGACCGTATCGAGGACTCGTCGCGAGCGCGCGATCTCGTCGCCGCGCGGGAGCGACGTCTCAAGGGCGGACGCGCACGCCTCACGAACAGGTCGGCCCGTGAGTCGTGGAAGGGCGAGTCGGGGACCGGCCGGCTCGATTATCGGTGGGGCGTGACGCTGCGGCTCCTCGGCGATCTCCTCCCCGCGCTCCCGCACTCTCCGAGCACCATCCGACGCGGGCAGCCCACCGACACGCTCCTCACGGCAGGGACCACCGCCTGATGCTCACCCCGGACACCCGCGTCCTGCTCACCGACGCGCTCCGCCCGCCCGCCGGCCTGCGCGTCGACGCCGCGATCGCCACAACGTTCTCGCTCGACCTCACCGCACTGCTGCTGGGTCCCGTGACCTTCGCGACGCTCGACGCGAGCGCTCAGGTCGACGGCGACGACCTCGCCGCGACCGATCCCATCGGCCTGCTCGAGGCCGTCCAGCGCTACAGCGAGCTCACCACGGTCTTCTGCCAGGCCGGCGGGATCAGCGTGCCGGCGTCGTACCGCTCGGTGCTCACCTTCGTCGAGGGGGCCGTGCACCAGGTCATGGCCCGGGCACGGGGTCGGTTGTTCCATCCCAAGTCGTGGACCCTGCGGTTCGTCGACGACGACGGCGCGTACCGCCACCGGTTCGTCGTGCTCAGCCGCAACCTGACGTTCGACCTGTCCTGGGACACCGTGCTCGTCCTGGACGAGGACGAGTCGGTCGCCGAGCCGGTGGATCCCGCCCCGATCAGCTCTTTCCTGCGCGCTCTCCCCCGGCTGGCGACGTCCCCGCTCCCCGAGGACCGCGCCGCGCAGGTGGAGTCCGTCGCCGCGTCGGTCGCGGACGCGCGGCTCGCCCCGCCGGCGCCGTTCCGGAATGCCGAGATCCTGCCCTTCGGGCTCGACGATGTCGCGACGCCCTGGCCGTTCCCCGACACCGCGGACCGCGTCCTTGCGGTGAGCCCCTTCCTCGACGCCGGACTGCTCCGCAGGCTCCCCGACGCGGACGACCGCACGCTCGTCTCCCGCGCGGAGACGTTCGACCGCCTGGGCACCATCCCGCTCGACCGCTGGGCGACCCGGACCCTCTCGTCAGCGGCCGAGCGCGACCCGTCCTCTCACGAGAACGCCGCATCACCGGGCGACCCCCGCTCGACCGCCGGTCCCGTCCGCGAGACGGATCGCGTCCGCGACGGTCTGCATGCCAAGACGGTCGTCATGGACTCCGGTCGGGACAGCACGACGGTCACAGGAAGCGCGAACCTCACCGCGGCGGCGTGGGGCGGGAATGTCGAGCTGGCGGTCGCCCTGCACGGCCGCACCGCCGACGTCGGTGTCCGCGCGACGCTCGACGGTGCGAAGGACGTCCCCGGCCTGGAAAAGGTGCTGGACCCGTTCGCGCCGCGCTCGCCCGAGCCGGTCGTCGACCCCACCGAGTCCACCGTCCTCGACATCGACGACTTCCACCGGCGTCTCGCGGCATCCGGGCTGCGCGCCACCCTGGCCGTGGACGTCGATGACGCGGACCGCGGCGACGGCGACCCCACGGCACGCCTCGTCGTCGGGACGCGGGGCCTGCCCGACCCGGTCCCCGGCGCCACCACGGTCGCGTGGCCGGTGACCCTGCACTCCGACCTCCACGCACGCGGGCTCCACGAGGAAGCCGACGTCGCGTGGGACGGCCTGAGCCTCCGTGCCGTCACGCCGTTCCTCGCCGTGGAGACGACAGCCGGGAGGGGTGACGTGCGTGCGACCCGGCGCTGCGTCGTCGTGCTCGGCCTGGACGGTGACGTCGCCGAGCGGCGGCACGCCGCGGTCCGCGACGCCCTGCGTAGCCGGGACGACGTCGCGCGCTATCTCGCCCTGCTCCTTGCCGACCCTGCGGCGGCGTCCCCGTTCGCCACCGGTCCGGTCGGCGACCCGGCCGGGGCCTCGTGGGTCGCGCCGGGCAGCGCGACGCCGGACCTGTTCGAGCCGCTCGTGCGCGCGGTCGCGCACGGCGACGAAGCGCTCGACCGTGTCGCACAGCTCGTCGACCGGTTGGCGGAGATGCCCGACGGCGACGACCTCGTCCCCGATGGATTCGCCGAGCTGTGGACCGTCGTCGAGGAGGCGCGCCGTGCCCGCTGATCCCCACTTGCACGAGCGGCCGGACGTCGACGACGTCCTGCGCCACCTCAAGGACTTTCAGCGTCGCACCGTCGACCACGTGCACGCGCGACTGTGGGACGACGTCGACCCAAGCCACCGCTTCCTCGTCGCCGACGAGGTGGGGCTCGGCAAGACGTTGGTCGCGAAGGGCGTCATCGCCCAGGCCGTCGACCAGCTGTGGGACACGGTCGACCGGATCGACGTCGTGTACATCTGCTCCAACCAGCAGATTGCCCGCCAGAACCTCGCCCGCCTCACCCTCCGCGGCCACGAGCCGCTCCACGCGGAGCGACTCACCCTCATGCCGCTCGTCACGGGCGAGCTCGCGGGCAAGAAGCTCAACTTCGTCTCGTTCACCCCCGGGACGTCGCTCCAGGTGACGAGCGGCGGGGGGCGAGCCCTCGAGCGTGTCGTCATGTACTGGATGCTCGCGCGCGGGTCTCAGGACCTCGACGTGCGGCCCCGACGCTGGCTCCAGTTCTTCCGCGACTCCTCCAGCCTCAAGAACTTCACCGCGGACGTCGAGCGCTTCCGACGCCACCGGATGCACGAGCTCGACCTGGACTTCGCTGCCGAGTTCGCCGAGCAGCTCTCGCGCGACCGGGGGCCGCGCGGCGGGAAGCTCCTCGACGAGCTGGTCGAGTGCGTCCAGGAGTTCAACTACCTGCGCGGGAACCCTGCCAAGGACCTCTCGCGCCGACGGTCGAGGATCATCGGCGCGATGCGCGCCACCGTCGCACGGCTCGCGATCGAGCGGCTCGAGCCCGACCTCGTCGTCATGGACGAGTTCCAGCGCTTCAGCGAGCTCATGCGGCCCGACGCCGAGAACGAGGCCGCAGAGCTGCTGCACTCCCTCGTCAGGTACGCGGGCACGGACGGTACCGCCGTGCGCACCCTGCTGCTCTCCGCGACGCCGTACAAGATGTACACGCTGCCCGACGAGCCCGACGGCGAGGACCACTACCGCGACTTCGTCAGCACGGTCGAGTTCCTCGCCGGTGCCGATCGCGCGGCGACGGTCCGGGCAGGGCTCGCGACGATGCGTGAGGGGATGCTCGCGCCGACCGACGAGTCCGCCGTCGCGCGCGCGATCACTGCGCGCGACGCCGTCGAGCACGAGCTGCGGCGCGTGATCTGCAGGACGGAACGCCTGGCCGCGACGCGCGAGAAGGACGGCATGCTTCGCGAGGTCCCGCTCCCCGGGGTCGAGGTCACCGCGGGCGACCTCCTGGACCACGCGTCGCTCGACGGCGTCGCCCGAGCCGTGCACGCGGCGTCGGGTGCCCAGCGCCAGGACATGCTCGAGTTCTGGCGTTCGACCCCGTACACGCTCAACCTCATGGACCGACGCACGTACAAGGTGAAGACCTTGTTCGACGACGCCGTCGCCGCGCACGCGCCGACCGTCACCTCCGCGCTCGCGAGCGCACGCGGGCTGCTGCCCTACGACGTCGTCGACGCGTACGAGCGCCTCGACCCGGGCAACGCCAAGATGCGCGGCCTGGTCACCGACGTGCTCGACCGCGGGGCATGGCGGCTCGCGTGGCTCCCGCCGTCGCTCCCGTACTACGAGCCCGCCGGCCCCTTCGCCGACCCGGCGCTCGCGCGGTTCACCAAGCGGCTCGCGTTCTCGGCCTGGAACGTCGCACCCAAGGCGATCTCCGTCGTCGTGAGCTACGAGGCGGAGCGTCGTGTGACCACCGTGGCGAGCGGCGGCCGACGCCGGTACGGCGACCCGGCGCCCACGCCGCGCCTGCAGTACCGGATCTCCGAGGGCCGGCTCGACGGCATGCCGACGTTCCTCCTCTCCTACCCGTCCGTCGCGCTCGCCGACGCGGGAGACCCGCTGCGGCACGCGCGAGCCGCAGGACGTCGCCTGACCCGCGGCGAGGTCGAGGCGGCCGTGCGCGCCGGGGTGGAGTCGATGCTCGCATCGCTGCCACCCGGCGACTCCTCGCTGCGTCCGGGTGCCGATCAGCGCTGGTACTGGGCGGCGCCGCTCCTGCTCGACGCCGCACGCGTGGCGGGCCAGGACGGCTTCTTCGACGTCCTCGGCCACGACGAGGACGCTGATGAGCCGGACGGCGCCGGGCACGCACGGGCGTTCGAGCGGCACGTCGCGGCCGCCCAGGAAATTCGCGCGGACGACCTGGGCGCACGACCCCACGATCTCACCGACGTGCTCACCGTCGCTGCTCTCGCCGCTCCCGGGACGTGCGCGCTGCGCGCGCTCGGGCGGGCCGTCGGGTCGGCCTCGGACGCCGCCCCCGACGGGTGGTGGATATCAGACCCGGTCGTGCGGAAGATCGCCTTCGGGATCGGCGGCGGGTTCCGCTCGCTCTTCAACCGTCCCGAGACGCAGGCACTCGTCGACGCCGGGCGGTCCGAGGAAGCCCGCGACGACACCGCGTACTGGCGCTCCGTGCTGGACTACTGCGCCGACGGCGGGCTTCAGGCCGTGCTCGACGAGTACGCCCACACGCTCGTCGAGTCCGAGGGCCTCGTGGACAAGACCGTGAGCGAGAGGGCTCGTCGGATCGGGCAGGTGCTGCGCGACGCCCTCCAGCTGCGTACGGCCCGAGCGAGTGTCGACGACATCCGGGCGGAGGACGGGCATGTGCGCGTCGAGGACCGGAACATGCGCACCCACTTCGCGGCGCGGTTCGGCCACGCGACCTCGGACCAGGGCGCGGAGATCCGTGAGGAGCACGTCCGCACGGCGTTCAACTCACCGTTCTGGCCGTTCGTCCTGGCGTCCACGTCCGTCGGGCAGGAGGGGCTGGACTTCCACACGTACTCGCACGCCGTCGTGCACTGGAACCTCCCCGGCAACCCCGTCGACCTCGAGCAGCGTGAGGGCCGCGTCCACAGGTACAAGGGCCACGCGGTCCGCAAGAACGTCGCGCAGCGGTACGGCGACGCCGCCTTCACGTCGGACGAGGGCGACCCGTGGACTGCCGCGTTCGACGCCGCCTCCCAGGACCGCCCCGACGGAGCGACGGAGATCTTCCCCTCGTGGGTGTGCGCCGCGCCTGGCGGAGCCGCGATCGAGCGCTACGTCCCCGCGCTGCCGCTGTCGAAGGAGGCGTCCCGCTACCGACGCCTGCGCCGGACGGTCGGGGCGTACCGCAGCGTCATCGGCCAGGCGCGCCAGGAGGACCTGCTCCGCCTCGCCGGCGACGCCGATCTGTCGTGGGCGCACATCGACCTGGCGCCTTAGTGCGTCCGGCTCGCGTGGCGCACGTCGCCCCTGGCTCTCAGTGATGTCACCGACCACGTCTACGGTGACCCCATGGTGATCGACAGGTCCGCAGAGACGACCACGCCCTACGCGTCACTTCTTCGCCCTCTCGACGACGTCCCGGCCGTACCGGGGCGGCTGGCCGAGGCCCTCGGAGACGGGTCTGCGCCCCCACCGCCGCAAGAAGGGATGCGCTGGACGCGCGAACCCTGGGCACGTCGGCTGTCCGCCGTTCCGGACATCGATGACTTCCTCGCCTCGCTCCCCAGCACCGTCGACCGCGCCACCATCGTCACGAGCGTGAGGGACTCCGAGGGAGCGGGCCGTACCGATTTGGCGTTCGTCGCTGCGATGATCTGGGGCTACGGGTCATCCGGTTACGGCGCCTACCGCACGGCACGCGTCCTCACAGGTGGTTCCGACGAGGTCGACCAGTCGGTCCTGGAGCGCCTTCGCTCAGGTGCGCGGACGGCTCGCGAAGAGGGCGCGCTCTCCGGCTTCTACGCGATGAGGAACCGACCTGGTCGAGTGGCGTACCTCGGGCCTGCGTTCTTCACGAAGTGGTTGTACTTTGCGACCGCTACGACGGGACCGGACAGCGCCGACGCCGCGCCCGTGCTCGACATGCGTGTGCGGGACTGGATCGCGACGAACGCCGAGGTCCAGCTCCGGCTCGACAAGACATGGGGGTACCACCGGTACCTCCAGCTGCTCGACGCCTGGTCCGTGCGCCCGACGGGCACGCTCTCCCGTGCCACGGTCGAGCGCGTGATCTTCTCGCTGTCGTGATCGTGGCGCCTGCGCCCTGACAAGAGATGTTCCGCCACGAGCGACGGGGCTGGCCGCCGTCGACGACCCGCCCTATGTCGTCGGACAGTCAACGCACGGCGGCAACGCGGCCCAGCGGGCCTTCGCTGGTGCGGAGCCAGTCACGCAGGTGGGCGAGGAGCTCGCCCTCCAAGAACGGCGCCGCCTTGCTGCCGTCTCCGGCAGGACCGCGGCGACCAGACGCGACGATCGGCGCCGCGAACTTCCGGCGCCGGTGCTCGCCGCGGCACGGTCCGACTCGGTGTACGCCGCGTGCTGGTCACGCGCGGCGGCCGGTGCGGCACCTGCGTAGACGGCACCACGCATCGCGGCCATGCTGCGCGAGGTCGCGGCGTACGCCTGGTCGACGTTCGCCGTGTCGTACGTGAGCTAGCGCTCGCGCTTCACGCCGATGGACGCACCGACCTCGATGGCGTCCTGGTTGGTGACCATGTAGAGGAACGTCCAGCCGAACTGCTCCTCACGCTCGGTGACGAGCGCCTTGATCGCGGCGTGCGTGTACTCCTTCGAGGCGTTCTCGAGGACACCGCTGCCGGTCAGCGCGCCGCGAGCGCCTCGCGCAGGATCCGCACGGCCCGGGGCCCGACCCCGTGCAGGGCGAGCAGCTCTCGATCGCTGAGCCGCGCGACGTCGGACAGCGTGGTAATCCCCGCACCGGCGAGCGCGCGCGTGGCCGGGCGTCCGATGGCGGCGGGGAGGTCGCCGACGGAGCCGGGCTCCGCGGCGTCGGCCGCGACGAGAGCAGCCCCGAGCCGTTGCGGCGCGCGGGCGAACCACGCGCGCCGCACCCAGTGGTTGGCCTGCTGGCCGTCGAGGGCGGCGAGCGGCACGCTCGCGCCGAGCAGGTGGTCGCCACGGGTCCACCGGCGCCCGGTGGGGTGCTCGGCGAGCACGCGCGCGACGTCGTCGTCCGCGAGGCGGAGCTGCACGACGGCGTCCCGCGTCACCGCCGCGAACCGTCGCCCGCGCACTACGAAGGACACAGTCCCGGTGGCCGCGCCCTCTGCCACCTCGGGCAGGGCGAGAGCGGCCGCGCGGACCTGCGAGAGCGTCGTCATGCCGCCACCCTGCCACGCATCGTGACGGTGCTCGAGGCCAGCACGCGGTCATCGACCGCCAGCCGGGGTGTCATCGACCGTGTTCGGCGCAAGACGATCGTCGACCCCATGGTCGGCGGGAGCGTGACAGCGCTCGCTCGTAGGATCGGGATGATGTCTGACCACACCACGAGGGCGTCCTTCCCGGACCCTCGGCACGACGAACCGCCTCTCCCGCCGTCCGCCGCTCTCGCGCGCAAGGTCGCCGACCAGAGGGCCATCCTGCGGCTGGTGGGCAACGACGGGTCCGTCGACGACCTGCCGCGCACGCCCGAGGGCCTCCTGGACCCGCCGTCGAGCGTCGGGACGAAGATTCGCAACGGCGTGCTGCTCGTGCTGCTGTCCGGGGGCTTCGTCTGGCTCGTCACGGTCAACGCGTGGGACCACGACGGCTTCTTCCCGTGGTTCTGGAACGTCGTGTGGACGATCTTCCCGTGGGTGTTCCTCGGCCCGCTCTGGGCCGGGTACGCGCGGTCGCTGCGGCGGTCGCGCGACGACGCCCCGCTCTACGCCCAGTACCACCGCGACCGGAAGGCCGCGGTCCGCGAGGAGGGCGTCGTGACCGCGTCGGTCACCGACCGCACGGACTCGGGCGGGGTCGCGCAGTGCGTGGTCCGCGTGCGGCACGGCGCGCTCACGACGACGGTCACGCGTCTCGCGCCGGTGACGAACCTGCTCCCGTCGGAGGTCCCGCAGCCCGGCGACCCGGTGGTCGTGTGGCGCCTGCCCGGGGAGCGGGTCGTGGTGCAGGCGCGCCGCGACCGCACGCGCGCCCTGCACGACGCCGCACGGGCGGCTGCCCCCGGCGCCGTCACCGACGCGCCGGTCACCGCGTCCCCGGTGGCCGAGTCGCCGGTCGCCGAGTCCCTGAGCCCGGTGACCCCGAGGACACCGGAGGACACGCCTGCCTGGGGCTCACCCACGCCGGCCTCGTCGACGACCACGACCACCACGACCCGGACGACCCGCGGCGGGGGCGCTCCCGAGGTCACCCTGCAGCACGGGATCGCGGCGGCGCTCTCGGAGCTCGCGCACCTGCACGCCTCGGGTGCCCTGACCGACGACGAGTTCGCCGCGGCGAAGCGGATGCTGCTCGGCGGGTCCTGACCGACCGGACGCCCCGGCGAGGACGGCGCACCCAACCGACCGGGCGCGTCGTCGGACCCACCCCTGCTGCGCCGTCGAGCACGAGGTTGCGCGCCGTCGAGCACGACATCCGTGTCGTTCTGAGCCCGATAACGACGTCGATGTCGTGTTCGGCGCCGGGGCGGAGTCCCGGCAGACTGTCCCCGTGAGCAGCCGCCCGCCCCGTCCCCCGCACCGGACCGGCATGGTGTGGGCCGCCGTGCCCGGCGGGGTGCGGGGGCGCGAGCGCCTGACCCCGGTCGTCGACTACCTCGCGGTCCTGCTCGTCCTGCTCGTGCTCTTCGGCGGGTCGGTGTGGTTCGTCGTGTGGCTGCTGCTCCAGGAGGAGGGGGTCGCCGCGGCGGTCTCGTGCTTCCTGGTCGTCGGCTTCGGCGTCGCGCTGATGGCCTACGTGCGCGGGCCGTCGAACCAGGCCGTCGTCCTGCGCCCGCACGAGATCGAGCTGCCCGTGGGGCCGGAGCCGGCACGCGTCGTCGTGCGGTGGGACGACGTCGCAGGGGTGCGGGTGCTGGAGGGCGAGCGGCGTCCGGCGCTGCGGGTCGAGCTGCGCGACGGCGCGCGGGCCCGGCACGCCGAGGGCGAGGACCTGCTCCAGGTCCGCCCGGCGAACGGGCCGGACCCGGACTCGGTCGACGTCGCGGACGCCGAGGCGGTCGCCCGCGTCCTGCGGCACCTGCTGGACCACCCGGAGGACCGCGCGCGCCTCGCGCAGCGCGGCGGCGTGGGCATCGTCCTCGCGTTCGCGCGCCCGGTCTACGGCGACCCGCCCGCCTGACCCGGCCGCCGACGTCGCCCCGTCCGCCGCCTCCCTGACGTCAGCTCCCCGAACACGACCTCACCCGCCGTCGAGCACGACATGAGAGTCGCCAGGCGACCGATAACGACCTTCATGTCGTGTTCGGCGCGGGAACGGGAGGGCGGCAGCCGGGTGGACCGGGTGGAGCGGGTACGACGACGGCCCGAGCCCGCACCTGGGGGGTGCGGGGTCGGGCCGTCGTCGATCGGACTGGTCAGGTCGGACCGTCAGGCGTCGGTCAGCGGCGACCGATGTCGGACAGCTCGGCCGCGGCGATGATGAGCTCGCGCTCGGCGTCGTCGAGCACGCCGTCCCACACGAGGTCCTCGGTCACGAGGCTCACGTGGTCGACGAACTCGCGGTGCGTCGGGTACTCGTCGGTCTCGGCGACGTAGTCGTTCACGGTGCAGCCCGTGCCGTCGTCGTAGTTCTGGACGGTGCTGTCGTGGCCGTCGATGACGACGGTCGGACGCACGTCCGAGCCCACGCAGCGGTCACGGACGAGCTGCAGCACCGTGAAGGTCACCTCGCCCGTCGTGACGTTGCCGACGCCGTCGACGGCGCGGTAGCGGACCACGTGCTGGCCGTCGGCCGCGAACGCGACCGGGGCCGCGTAGCGCTGCCAGGAACCGCCGTCGGCCTGGAACTCGATGCGGTCGACGCCCGACTCCTCGTCGACCGCGGTCAGCGTGACCCGGGCGCTGGCGACGAAGTCGCCGTCGCGGGTCCGGCTGCCGCTGACGGCGGCCGTGACGACGGGGCCGTCGGTGTCGCCCGGCTCCTCGCCGCCCGCGATGACGAACGTCGCCGTCTTCAGGGCGGAGACGTTGCCCGCGACGTCCGTCGCGCGGTACGTGACGGTGTGCGCGCCGGGGGTCCGCACGGAGATCTGCTTCGCGTACGGGAGCCACTCCCCGCCGTCGACCTGGTACTCGACCGAGGCGACGCCGGAGTCGGCGTCCGTCGCGAGGAGGCGCAGGAAGACGGTCGAGAGGTACTCGCCGGCCTCGTTCTTCGTCCCGCCCATCACGCGGTGGTCGACCGTGGGGGCGACGGTGTCGCCGCCCTGGCCGGCCACGACGTCGAACGTGAGGCTCGCGGGCTCCGTGACGTTGCCCGCCACGTCGGTCGCGCGGTAGGCGAGCGTGTGCCGACCCGGCTCGTCGACGACGACGGCCTCGGTGTACTCGGTCCAGCCCGCACCGTCGAGGTCGTACTCGACGGACGCGACGCCGGAGCCGTCGTCGGTCGCGGTGAGCTGCACGGACGCGGAGCCGACGTAGGCGCCGTCCTCGTCCTGCGTGCCGCTGAGCTGCGTCTCGACGACCGGGGCCGTCGTGTCCTCGCCGGCGTCGGCGACGACGACGAACTCCGTGACGGACTCCTCGGACACGTTGCCCGCGACGTCGGTCGCCCGGTAGACGAGCGTGTGCTCGCCGGGCTCGTCGACGACGAGCGGCGCGGTGTACGGGGCCCAGCCGGCGCCGTCGAGGTCGTACTCGACGGTCTCCACGCCGGACGCGTCGTCCGTCGCGGTGAGCGTCGCCGTGGCGGACCCGACGAACGCGCCGTTGTCGTCCTGCTCGCCCGTGATCTCGGCGGTCACGGTCGGGGCGGTCGTGTCCTGCTCGCCGTCCTCGACGACCGTGAAGGTCACCGAGCCGACCTCGGACACGTTGCCCGCGACGTCGGTCGCGCGGTAGGAGACGGTGTGCTCGCCGAGCTCGGTGAACGGCACCGTCGTCGTGTAGGGCAGCCACGCGCCGCCGTCGACCTGGTACTCGACCGACGCGACGCCCGACCCCTCGTCCGAGGCGTGGAGCATGAACGCGGCCGTGCCGATGTACGCGCCGTTCTCGTCCTGCTGACCCATGACCATGGGCTCGACGGTCGGCGCGGTCGTGTCCTCCTCGACGTCGCCCTCGACGACGGTGAACTCCGCGGTCTGGGCCTCGGACGTGTTGCCCGCCGTGTCGGTCGCGCGGAACTGCAGGGTGTGCGCGCCGACGGCGTCGACGAGGAACGGCTCGGTGTACGCCTGCCAGCCCGCGCCGTCGAGGTCGTACTCGACCCCGGCCACGCCCGAGTCGTCGTCGGTCGCAGCGAGGGTGACGGTCGCGCCGCCCACGTAGGCGCCGTCGCCGTCCTGCTCGCCGGTGACCTGGGCGGTCACGGACGGGGCCGTCGTGTCGTCGCCCCCGCCGCCGTCGGTGACGACGAGCTCGCCCCACATCTCCCCGTGCCCGGGGATGGCGCAGAAGTAGCGGTACGTGCCCGGCGTGAGGTTCACCTGGACCTCGTGGCGCCCGCCGTTGGCGTCGAACGGGCTCGCGAGGATGTTGACGTCGACGTCGTGGTTGTAGCCGGCCGTCCCCGTGTCGAACGTGAGCGTGTGGCTCATGCCGAACGTGCTGCCGGTCGCCATGCTGTTCTCGAAGACGAGAGTCGCAGGGCCGGCCTCGGCCGTTGCCGGGAAGGTCTTGTAGTCGGTCACGCTGTTGTCCGCGGTCCAGGTGAGGACCTGCTCGGCGGCGACGGTGGCGTCGGCGGCGGACACGACGGCGGACGACGCCGTCGCCGGTGCGGTGGGGGTCGCCGAGGCCGGGGCGACGGTGAGGACCGTCGTCGCGGTGAGTCCGGCGACCGTGGCGGCGAGGAGCCGCCGCGGGCCGCGGCGGCGGGAGCCGCCGGGACTGGTACGTCGTTCCATGAGGGTGCACTCCTCCGGGGGTGTCTGGGGTTCTGTCAGGCTGGGTTCGGGCTGGTCGGGCGCGGGTCGGGCGGGCCATGCGGCCTGCCCCGGGGGCCGCC